>NZ_JBFUFK010000074.1:0-25624 GCF_056403475.1 Rhizobium sp. P2_G9
TCAGTGCCCAGACGGGTCAACATACCACCCCGACCGAGAACGCTTAAAATAGCCGGGGTGGTGATAGCGAAGAATGCCGTTTGGCGGGCAGACTATACGGGACGCTGGGGGTGATGGGCTGAGACCGTGGCGGGAACGCTGCCGATGGGGGACCAGAGAACGCCAAGTCATTTTTCGGCTTGTTGTACTCTTGTGTATAGTCCTTTCCCCATCATGGTCACAACCATCAGGAAAATCGCCTAGGAGGAGAGAGCAAGCGCCAACTCCGTCACCGGAGCGGTCTTGAGTGCCACCATCCGGGCCAACTGCTCGGCCCTGATCGCGATGTTCCGGCTGACCAGCTGTTGCGAGATAGAGAGCACCTCAGCCATCTGCTTTTGCGTCAGGTCAAGGTGATGATCGACAAGCCAACAGACTTGCGCCTGCACCGTCATCGGTCTGCGATCAGCGGAGAAGGCTCGGAGCGCCTCTCGGGCCTCAGACACGGGACCAGCCATCTTTTCCTGCCTGATGTCAGCAACGGCCAACGGCCATAGGCTGTTGATCCATTCCTGCCCTGCTGGGCTGAGGACGTCGAAAGGGAACCTGTCGGCCTGCCGCTTTAGGCGCTTCCCGAAGCCCCGCTCAGCGAACCAGGGAGCGAGCCGGTGCCTGACTGTCCGGCCTGTGACCTCGACCTGCAACACGTCCAGCTTACGGAGCACTTCCGTTGTCTGTCGTCTGCCAAGGCCGTGCATCTCACCTAATTCCCTGACACTGATCCAGTGACCTAGATCGATGACGACTAGTTCCCCTGTCGTACGGTCCAAGACCTCGCGGTTGTATTGCATGCCGCTCTCCCTCACGCCGCTTCCGCGTCTGCCTCAAGCCGCGCCATAAAGGCGGACCTGTCAAAGCGGACATAGGGTGAGAACCTTGGGCCGTGGGCGTCCCCCTCCTTGACTGTCCATTTGGCAGCCTTGACGAGGTCGGCAATCTTTAGTCGGGCGAATGGCTCAGTGCCAGACCAGACCTCCAGCGGGCCGTTGAAGCCTTGCTCAGCCAGATAGCGGCACGCGTCGTATGACGGCACGTGGGACTTGGCGACGATGGTCTTGCCCTCGAAGGCGACCGAATAGGGCTGCCCGCGATGGTCGGGCTTGAGGGCGGTGATGGTGATCTTAATGGGATTGATCATGGGCAGGCCTTTCACCGTGACGGGTTGATCTTGAGGGAGTCGTACCGGGTCGTCCGTGCAGCTCTCCGCTTGTCGATCTCGGTCAGCTTCTTCGGCTGACTGAAGCGGGTGTCGGCCCGTGCTTGCGAATGCACGTCCTGGCCGGAGCGCGCGGAGCGGCGAAGGTCCATTGCGGAGGGCGTATCGTAGAGGCTGCGCTCAGCGGCCTTTGCTGCGGCCATCGTGATGTCCGTGGGCCGGCTGCTGTTTGCATCGGCGGTCGTGACAGCACCAGCATTTGATGTCGTCGTGGTCGTGGCATCGTTGGTGGGGCGCTGAGCAGGGACAGGACCGACCTTCGGCACCCTGGCATAGCTTGGCGACGATGCCTTGCTGTCCTCGCCCTTGAGCTTGGTCGTGTAGAGCTTGCCGTTCCATGTGAAGGTCTTCTTGCCGGAATTCCGGGCATCTCGGAAGGCCCTGCCGAAATCGGATAGGGTGGTCATGGATGTTCCTTTCAGGCCGAACGCTGAGGTTCGCCCGTTTCATCTGTCGTTGTCGTCGGGGATGGATGGTGGATGATGGTCAGGCTTGCCGCGAAAAAGAAAACCCGGCCCCCTGCCGTGGAAGACAAGAGACCGGGTAGCGACAGACTGACAGAGGCCAGCCCGACCAGCATGGGTGCTGAGGGGGACCGGCAAGGAACGTCATCCACAACGTTCTCGGTGATCGAGTGCCGAAGACGGCTACGTCCGTGGGATGACGATAAGTGCGGCGATCAGGTCGCCTTAGGGTATCGTTAAGGGGCTACCTTGAGGGGTTCTTTAGGTCTTGATGATCATTGTACTTCATCTTCTATACCCCATAGAGATTTCCTCCTTCAGTGGTCTTCCTTCAAGAAGTCTGCTTGAAGTCTCCCCTGAAGTCCTCCTCTATTCCCCTTAAGTGTGTGGTATTTCATTCTGGTCTTAATGCTAAGGTGGGGGGAAACTCTCTCTCTTTTCATAAGGGGGTGGTAATTCCTGAACTCGATGGCTCGCCCCTGTCGTCTCTGCCGCCTCAGGTGGAGAGCCGTGATCTATGTGGAACGCGATCGAAGACGTCGTCAGCCGTGAAGCGGAAAAACCTGTCGCAATAATGATGGACCTTACTTGCCCTGTGTGCGTCGTTGGCTGACATGGTGAGCATCGCAAGAAGCCGCTCTTCGGACTTGGTCAGCGACGGAAATCCGCTGCCGGGTCTCCCCCTGTGGGTGAGTACGGTCCGTGCAATCCGGTCCACTTCGAGCCGTTTCGCGACGACATCGAAACCTGATGGGGCACCTTGCGGCGGCACGTTTTCGAAGATGGCCCGTATCAGCGCCAGCCCGTGAACTGCATGGGTTGCCTCATCAAAGATTGCTTCGATAGGATGGGTGCTGAAAATCGTATCATCCCTATCTGCGCACCAGTCGTCCACCATCCTTCTCGCCACGTCACGGGAGACCAGCGCGTCAGTCGGAGGTGGCCCATTGAATATGAAGTGGCGAGGGGCGGAGGTGCCCCGGGAGCGGACATAAAGGCCGATGGTCGCAGCCTTGTCACCAGCCATGTTGCTGAGCGCCCATAGGTCAGAGAAGAGGACGAAAAGAGCCCCTTCCCGTTCTGCGAAACGGATGGCAACACCGTCTTGTGTTGCATCTCGTGGGGTGGAGACCGTCAGCGTCTTCAACTCGTCGAATATCGACATCGCCAGCCCCCGCTACTTCTTCTCAAGGCACCAGCGCTGGTGGTGCCCATTTCGGCCCGTGAACCACTCATCTAAGGCAAAGGCGAACTCGTAGTGGCTAGTGTCAATGTAGAGCCGCTTAAGGCCCCAGACTTCAACCGTCAGCTGATGGCCCAATAGTTCGACGCTAATGCGTATGTTGAATTCTCCTTCGTTATCGTTGTCCGCTTCGCGTGCGAGGCAGCGGGTGCATAGACTCCGCGAAGGCGACCGAGGTCAAGGGGGAATATTCAATAAATTCAATAACCTACCCACATACGGGTACAATTTTACGGGCGATACATGGGGCGGTTATCGTGATGCCAAGGGTATCACCGGGTTGCCGGTTTCGGCTTGCTTCGCGCGTCTGCGACTTCGATGGGGAGCCTGAGTCAGAATGTCGCACATCTGACGCTTTTCTTACTGTTCGGCCCATGCACGGGCGGCGAGAGCCGGGTTGCTGAAGTCGGGCAGAGCCGGAGCCTTAATCTGGGCTTCCAGCTCCTGCCACCTGTCAATGATCTTGGCGCGGAGGACGACCGAGTAGCCCGAGACGAGAATGAGGGTCTCACGTTTGGGCAAGTGATATGCGAGGAGCTTCCGGCCTGTGCCGTCCTTGTAGTCGCCCAGGAAATCACTCACCTGAAAACTCAGGTCAGTGAACATCTTGCGGATGTCCACGAGGACATTGTCATGGCGCTTGCCGGTGCGGGTCGTTTCTACGAACTGTCCTTGCGGCTCAATTTTGAGCATCAAGGTGTCGATGTCCCGCAGGACATTCTTGTGAGCCTTCTTGAAGAAGTCAGCCACGTCGCGGCTGTTGGTGACAATCTGGTCGTTCTTCACGGAGATGATTGGAAGGTTGGTCATTCAAAGTGTCCTGCTGAGTGGCCCGTTCGGGGCGACGTTTCGGTAATGCAAAGGTTTGGGGTAATCCCCTTTCAGGCACCCATATTCTTTCTGACGGCGGGTAGGCAAAATAGCGCCTTTGACCCCGCCGCTAAGCAGAGCGCCGGGGGGTAGCGAGACGCGTTGTAGGGTCGACACGTCATCTCGCAGGCGGGCAGGTCCAGTGGGCTGCCACCTCGCATGCGGAGGCCGCGCTGCTCGCAAGGTCAGCGTTGAGCAGGAGCACTCAGTTCATTTAGCTCCGATTGTCGATAGAAGGCTGCGAAGCGGCCTCGGTTGCAAATCTCGTCCCGAGAAGCTACTTATGGGCGTCCGCCCGTAGCTCAGGGGAAGAGCGTCAGCCAGTAGGCTGAAGGCCTCCGGTCGAGACGGAGCGGGCCGACAAAGGTCCGACAGCAGCACGAATTGCTGACCGTCTCGCCCGTGGAAGCTGACAAGCTCGTCATGGCGCTGGGCACCTATACCAACAGGGAAGGCGAGTGTTTTGAGGCTTCGAAATATCGACATCCCGTCATCGTCCTTCAATGATCAGTTACCAGCAACAGCGGGCATACACCGGGCCAAACACCAATGCCGATCTTTCCCTTTGCGCCCCTCAAATGACCATTCTCGGCTGTAATAAAACTCGTGCCATGTGGTCGCGATAAAGATGTGATGGAGGCCGAACACCTCGATAAACACCTCCCTGCCGAACATCCCGAAACGCATTCGCATTCTCAATTCCCTTCACGTTGCGCCGCCTCGGTCCGCCCCAATGCAGCCTTGCGGTGGTCCTGTTAGACTCCCGCCTGGGTTACGACGTCAAGAGCTAATAATAAATAATTTTCAATGACTTAATCGAATTCGAATTTAATGCAAAAATGGAAGGATTGTCCGTGACTGGGGTGCCGGGAGTATCACTCCGTTGACGGTGCTGTCTTTCACGGATAGCCCCACCTTGACATGTGGGTAACCTGACGCTTCTCATACTGATCCGCCCACGCACGGGCGGCGATGACGGGGTCAGAGAAGTTCGGGAGAGCCGGTGCCTTTACCTGTTCCTCCAGTTCCTGCCAGCGGTCAACGAGACGTGCTGTGAACTCGGGGGAAAGCTGGGCGACAACGATGTAGCTGTCCCGCTTCCCGACACAGTAGGCTGTTGTCCACTGCTTCTTGCCAGCGGTGTCGATAAAAGACGTTTCCTGCAATGCAGGCAGCGTGATGACACCCCGTTTGGCGAGGCGCTCGATAGTGGTCTTCACGTTGTCGTGGCGAGACTCGACGAGGTTTGAAATCTCAAGGCTGGACATCGTGAGGATGGACGGGGTGGTGATGGTGGTCAGAGCGTTCATTGAAGTGTCCTGCTAAGTGGCCCGTTCGGGGCGACGTTTCGGTAATGCATAAGGGGGTGGGAACCTCGGCTCGGGCTGGCGTTCTTTCTGATCGCGGGTAGGCCAACTAGCGCGCATGGGGCGGAAGATGAGGCCAAGCACTGCGGAAGGGGGAATGCGCCGTAGGGTCGATACCGGGGAAGGGAACGGAGACTGCCGCCGCTGGTCAGCTCTCTGGCAGACCAAACGCCTTCTTCATGGCTGCCGTGGTGGCTCTCAGCTTGGCGGCATCACCACCATAGACACGATTGCCAACACCCCCGAGCGAGTGCCCCAAGATCAAGTTTTGGTCCAGCTCAAGGACGGAAGCTAAGACAAGCCGGTCCTTGATGTTGTGCCTCAGAGAGTGGACTACGAGTCGGTCATTAGATGTGACCTCGCGAACCCGCTTCATGAGGGACTGTGACGCGTTCGTAGGGCCGTTCTCGGTGCCGTACTGGCTGAACAGCATGTTTCCGTCACGGGGCAGCTTGAGAGCTGCTTCAGCTGCTGCCAGGGCATCGCCAACCAGCGGCACGTATCGCTTTGACGCCTTCGTCTTGACGCGCCTGTCTTCATGCCACGTCACCCGAATGTTGGGGGTCTCACCCGTGGCGGTGACGTCTTCCACACGGAGCCCTGTGACTTCTGCTAGTCGGCAGCCGGTCCCCTCCAGTAGCCGCCAGATCAGGCGAAGCTGGTCGTTAGAGTGGGTCAGCACGTTGGTCCGCGCCGCGTCCAGCAGCTCAGACGGGAATGGATCGCGCTTCTCGCTCTCGCTCTCTTCATCAAGCCCAGGGATGTCGAGCTTGGCGAACGGATTGCTGCATGTCAGCTCAAATTCCGTGATGGCGTGAGTGATGATAGCCTTCAGGATATTCAGCTCTCGCTTGACTGAGGCCGGGGCAAGGGTCGGCAAGCTGAGCATATAGTCGCGCACCTTACGGGCATCTTCCCGGCTGAACTCGGCCAAGACCGGTGACCTTCCGAGCGCAGTCTTGACGCGGGCGATGGCACGGTTCACGCGTTGGGTGTTCTTCTTGACCTCCAGCGGGCTGCCCTTGACGCGCTCCTTGAGGTACAGCTTCACAGCATCATCGAAGGAATGGGAGGGCTTGGCTGGGGCCTTTTGCATGAGGGTGCGGATGATGAAGGCGTCGTGCTCGTCAGTGATAACTGGCCGACCTGTCTCGGGGTCTTCCTCGTACTTGGCCGCTATGTTGTCGGCCATTAGCCCGCGCTGTTCTGCGTCCGCATCATCCACCGGCCCAGCGAAAGGGTTTTCAATCCCCATTTCCCTTAGGCGGTCGATGAGTAGGTCGTAACGCTCCCGGTCGGTGAGGGCCTCCAGCGGCTTCGTAGATGTGGCCAGCTTCTCGGCCTTGCGAGCAAGCTCAAGCTCTCGTTCAAAGCCGGCGTGGACGCGAGCGTAGGCTTTCAATGCCTTGTCATACGAGCCGCCCAGCGCGGCGATCAGTTCACCCTTGCCGAGATACGGCCTCAGCGACTCAGGCACCCTGCGTCTGTAGCGGTAGTGGTCCCTGTCCTTGTTAGGCTCTTGGACGTACTTCAATACAAGCCCCACGGTGTACCCTCCAGTGTATCGGATTGTGTACCGCTGGAAAGGTCAACATCTTGGAAACGTTGATTTTATTCAACAATCTAAAGGGAAATGGTGCCCAGAAGAGGACTCGAACCTCCACGCCTCGCGGCACAGGTACCTGAAACCTGCGCGTCTACCAATTCCGCCATCTGGGCAGCGACGGTGCATGTAAGTGGGTCGCGGTTTCCTGTCAACAGGGTTTTTGCAAAACCATGACAGATTTATCGCACGCCCGCCGCAAAGCCCTGAATGGCTTGGGCCTGCTCAAGCAAAGGTGTCGGATCTTTTTGGTGCGACACGCGTTTGCCTCAAGACCCTGATGCTTAGTCAAGTCCAAATGCCGCCATTTTGCTGAAATATAAGGATTTTGTAACCGGAAAACCGTTTTCACACTATCGTGACGTTTTTTACGTTGCCAATAGCCGGTGGGATGTGGTTTTCCTAAAGAATAAAGAATGTCGATAAGACGTCTAGCGCAAGGGACACCTTGGGGTGCAAGCCCCGGAAACACTTGAGAGGAACGTAAATGTCGAGAATCCGCAATATCGTCATGGCTGGCGCGTTGGCTTTCGCCACTGTCGCTCCGGCGGCCGTCGAAGCGGCGCCGATGATGAATGCTCCGCTGCAGATCGAGAAGAAGACGGATGCCACGAATGTCGGTTGCTGGCGCTGCCGCGGCTGGCGCGGTGGTTGGCATCGCGGTTGGCGCGGTGGTTGGCGTGGCGGCTGGCGCGGCCGTTATTGGGGTCCGCGCGTCGTCATCGGCCCGACCGTGGTGGTTCGCCCCTATCGCCACTGGGCATGGTGCGGCCCGCGTTGGCATCGTTATCGCTGCGTCGTCCGCTACTGATAGCGGCATTGCTTGATGAAAACCCGCCGCTCGCCGGCGGGTTTTTCGTGTGCGCATGTCTGCCGAAAGCGGCCCCCGGTTTCGGGAAAAAGACATGCGGGAAATCAGGCAAGCCAAAGCGCTTGAAGCGACCCCCGGGAAATCGCAACACGCATCAGCCCAAATCTCAGGCCTCGGACGGCCGGTCCGTGTGGCCGAGATCGCGCTCCGGCTCGATGATGTCGCGGATGCGCTGCTTGAGTTCCTTCGGCCCGGGAAAGCCGCCGTCGCGCTTGCGCTCCCAGACGAGCGCGCCATCGACGCGGATCTCGAAATTGCCGCCCGTGCCGGGGATCAGCGCGACTTCGCCGATGCTCTGGCCAAAGGTCTGCAGCAGTTCCTGCGCCATCCAGCCGGCGCGCAGGAGCCAGTTGCATTGGGTGCAGTAGAGGATGGAAATGCGGGGCTTGTCGGTCATGGGTTTTAGATAGCATCCAGCCGGCGGCTTGCAATAGCAAACCCCGCACCCGACATTCATTCGGTCCGTCCAGAGCAATTCCAGCAAAAATGCGCAGCGGTTTTGCGTCCGGAATTGCGTAAACAAACAGACAGGCACCTGAAAGGCTTTCGATGATCCTGAATTCGGCCATGCGCGCCCTAGCCGATCTTCTCTCCCCCGGCATCCGCCCGGTTCTGTGGAAAGTGCTGGGCTTGACCATCGTGGCCTTGGTGGCGCTCTGGCTCGCCGTTCGCGAAGCCTTTGTCTACTGGGTCATGCCCTGGATCGAGCCCTATCTGCCGGGCTTGCCAAGTTGGGCAGGCTGGCTCGCCGTGGTCGCCGGCTTTATCTGGGCAATTGGCCTCGCTGTCGCCGTCGCCATGCTGATCGCGCCGGTGAGCGCGGTGACGGCCGGTTTCTTCCTCGATGATGCCGCCGATGCCATCGAGAAGAAGGATTATCCTGCCGACCCGCCGGGCACGCCGCTGACGCTGGCCGAATCGCTTCTCGGCAGCCTGCGCTTCTTCCTGATCGTCGTCATCGCCAACATCATCGCGCTGTTTTTCCTGCTGGTGCCGGGCGTCAACCTGATCATCTTCTTCCTGGTCAACGGCTATCTGCTCGGCCGGGAATATTTCGAATTCGCCGCAAGCCGCCATCTCGGCGTCGCAGGCGCCCGGTCCTTCCGCAGCCGCAATCAGGGCACGGTGACGCTTGCCGGCCTGCTGATCGCACTCTTCCTCTTCGTGCCGGTGCTCAACCTGCTGACGCCGCTTTTCGCCGCCATCACCATGGTTCATCTCAACAAGGCGCTGAACGGCCGGCAGGTTGCCGTCAGATGACCTGCGGCGGCAGTTCCACCAGTTCGGCTGGCATCTCCGCGGTCTTTTCCGGCGATTTGCACAGGTCGGCGATGACGCAATGCTCGCATTCGGGGCGACGCGCCTTGCAGGTGTAGCGCCCGTGCAGGATCAGCCAGTGATGGGCATGGTAGAGATAATGTGGCGGGATGATTTCGAGGAAATGGTCCTCGACCTCGTCCGGCGTCTTGCCCGGTGCGATCTTCAGTCGGTTGCCGATGCGGAAAATGTGGGTGTCGACGGCGAGTGAGGCGATGCCGAACGCCATGGACAGCACGACATTGGCGGTCTTGCGGCCGACGCCGGGCAGGGTCACCAGTTCGTCGCGCGTCTTCGGCACCTCGCCGCCAAAGTCGGCAATCAGCTTTTCCGACAGCGCGATGACGTTCTTGGCCTTGTTGCGATAGAGCCCGATCGTCCTGATCGCCTCCCGCAGGCCTTCTTCACCGAGTTCGAGCATTTTCAGCGGCGTGTCGACCGTGGCAAACAGCGGCCTTGTTGCCTTGTTGACGCCGACATCGGTGGCCTGCGCCGACAGCGCCACGGCAACCAGCAGCGTGAACGGATTGGTGTGGTAGAGTTCCCCCTTCGGCTCCGGCCGTTGGACGGAGAAGCGGCGAAAGATCTCCTCGACCTCGGCCGGCGAATAGGGACATCGGAATATGCGTTTGCGGACAAGCTTTTTTGTCGCTGGCGGCGGAGAGGACTCATTCTTGCGCTTTGTCATGATTGTCCTATAGTTCTTCGCATGACGACTGTGAACGCAGAAATCGCGGCCGCCGAAGAGCCGATCTTCACTGCCGAGCTGAAACCCTATCGCTCGCTCGGCAGGAATGGTTTTCGCTGGCTGATGGCGCTGACCTTCGTCTTCTGCTTCTTCAACGCCATGTTCTTCCTGGTGACCGGCGCGCTGCCGGTGGCGATGTTTTTCGGCCTGGATTTCGCGCTGCTCTATGGTGCCTTCTACCTGAATTACCGCTCGGCCCGCGCCCGCGAGCTTGTGCGCATGTCGCGTCTTGATCTTTCGATTCGCAAGGTCTCGCCGGAGGGCATGGTGCGCGAAAGCCACTACAATCCGTTCTGGGCGCGCTTCGACGTCGACCGCCACCAGGAATTCGGCATCACCAACATGGCTGTCGTGGGCGAGGGCAAGCGCACCGTTCTGGGGACCTTCCTCGGCCCCGATGACCGGGAAAGCTTTGCCAGGGCCTTCACCGCAGCCCTTGCCGGCATCAAGCGACGCATCTGAGATTTGCAGGAATCGGGTGGTTATTGCTGGCGAGAGGAGCCATCATCCTTCATAATGAAAGGATGAAGACCATGAACATTCCGCTCAATCACGCCAGAGACATCACCCCGGTCGGCGACGACTATGCCGTCGTGTCCGGCGTTATCGAACTTCTGACGACTGACTATCGCAGCCAGCCGTCGCTCGACGCCATTGCCGCCGAAATGGGCCGCCAACCGCTGGAACTGCAAAAGACCTTCACCCGCTGGGCCGGGTTGTCGCCCAAGGGCTTCTTGCAGGCCGTCACCCTCGACCACGCCAAGAGGCTCTTGAGCGAAGAGAAGATGCCGCTTTTGGAAACTTCCTTCGAACTCGGCCTCTCCGGCCCCGGCCGGCTGCATGACCTCTTCGTCACCCATGAGGCGATGTCGCCGGGCGAATGGAAGGAAAAGGGCAGGGGACTTGATATCCGCTACGGTTTCCACAATTCGCCCTTCGGCCGGGCGCTGTTGATGATTACCGATCGCGGCCTGTGCGGGCTCGCCTTCTCCGACCTCGACAAGGGCGGCGACGCCTTCGCGCTGGAGGATATGACGCAGCGTTGGCCGGACGCGATCTACAGCCGCGATGACGAGGCAGTGCGTCCCGATGCCGAACGCATCTTCGATCCCTCGCGCTGGCAGGCCGACCAGCCGCTACGGGTGGTACTGCTCGGCACGGATTTCCAGATCCGCGTCTGGGAACAGCTGCTGCAGATCCCGGTGGGCAAGCTGTGCAGTTATTCGGATATTGCCGGCAGGATTGGCACGCCGAAGGCCTCGCGCGCCGTGGGCGCGGCTGTCGGTCGCAACCCGGTGTCCTTCGTCGTGCCGTGTCATCGCGCTGTGGGTAAGTCGGGAGCGCTGACGGGGTATCATTGGGGGCTGACGCGGAAGCGGGCGATGCTCGGGTGGGAAGCGGCGCAGGCTTGAGAGACCGGCGGTCGCGAGATTGGATGAATAGTCCGTCTCGCAGCTGCTCTATGAGCGATGCGCGTCGCGCTGCTGGTAGAAAGGCGTGCCCTCTAAATCGAGATTGATCAATTGCTCGAGCTCAATTAGGGCTACACGCAACTCTGCAGCAAGGGGGGTGCCTCTGCCGTAGCTATCTTCGTATTTATCTTTCAGCATCAGCTGAACCATGCCACGAAGCTCGACTTTGTCCTCAGGCGCTACTTCCGACAGATCTCCGTGGTTGATGCCATGGTCGTAGCTCTCCTGTATCTTCAAGAGATACGGCTTAGGCCCGGCATGGGCTATCCACCAATCGATCAGATTCAAGGTAATGGCGGTTCTGACGCCCCACACTGCCTCTGATCTGCTGAATGAGAATACGCTCATGTCTGATCAATCTACGCCGGGACCTCGACGCTAAACCCAAACCGCGCTGACTCGCCCTTGGCAAGCGACATCGAATACGGCCGCGCCATGATATCACTACCAGCCCCAATCTCCGCAGCCGTCCCATGCCACGGCTCGACACACAGGAACGGCGCCCCCGACTTGGTCCACAGCGCCACGTTCGGCAGGTTGTCGAAACGGAACTTCAGCGCCGCACCATTCTCTGCGCCATAGCTGAGCCCGTTGCCCGCGCCTTCCGCAAAAATCAACGCGTCATTGACGAACAAGCCGTGATCCAACACAAGCCGGCCTTTCTTGAACGGCGAATGTGCCCGGCCCGGCAGGCGCAGCCCATTCTCCAGCCTCACGAGCTCAGGTTCGGCGCCGTTGTCGAGTGTAACGTCGTGCAACTGTCCTTCACCGCCCGGCAGCGGCCAGACGAAGGCCGGATGGAAGCCGAGGCCGAAAGGCAGCGCTCTTTCGTCGAGGTTGGCCACCTCCGCCGTCACTGTCAGCACATGGCCATCGAGCGCATGCGTCAGCGCCAGGCGGAAATCGAAGGGGTAGACCGCTCTCGTCGCGTCGCTGGTCGTCAGCTCGTAGCGGCACGACGTCGCCGATGAGCCGGCGAGGATAAATTCGCCACGCCGGGCAAAGCCGTGTTGGTTCATCTCGTAAATCTTGCCGTCGATCTCCAGCTTGTTGTCCGGCGCCTTGCCGACGATCGGAAAGAGCACCGGCGAACGGCCGGCCCAGAACGTGGCGTCGCCGTTCCACAGCCAGTTGCGGCCATCACTGGAGGTCAGGGACTGCATTTCGGCACCGAGCGAGGAGACTTCGACGGTGAGATAGTCATTGGAAATACGGGTCAGCATGGCGTCACTCGCTCGGTTGGATTGGAATCGAGATATGGGACGGTAGCGGTAGTCGATAGCAGAATGGCGGGCCGAAGCCCGCCATTTGAAATTCGTTAGTGAGCGCCGGACATGTCGCCGAGCACTTCTTTCGATTTCACGGTCGAGTCGGCGTTGAGCTTGTAGACCATCGGCACACCGGTCGCGAGATTGAGCGCCAGCACCTGCTCGCGGGTCAGCCGGTCGAGAACCATGACCAGAGAGCGCAGCGAATTGCCATGTGCTGCGACAAGCACGGTCTTGCCGGCGAGCACCTGCGGCAGGATCTCTGTGATGTAATAGGGCCAGACACGGGCGCCGGTGTCCTTCAGGCTTTCGCCACCGGGCGGCGGCACGTCATAGGACCGGCGCCAGACATGCACCTGTTCCTCCCCCCATTTGGCGCGGGCATCGTCCTTGTTGAGGCCGGAGAGGTCGCCATAATCGCGCTCGTTGAGCGCCTGGTCCTTGATCGTCTCGAGGTCTGGTTGGCCGACGCAATCGAGGATGATCTGGCAGGTATTCTGCGCCCGCTTCAGCGCCGAGGTGAAGGCGATGTCGAACTTGATGCCCGTGGCGGCCAGAGCCTCACCGCCGGTCTTCGCTTCGGTGATGCCGAGCTCGGTCAGGTCCACGTCCCGCCAGCCGGTGAACAGGTTCTTCAGGTTCCAATCGCTCTGTCCGTGGCGGACGAGCACCATAGTGCCACTCATTCGGTCTTCTCCGGTTGTCTGAGGTGAAAATCAGTCGGCCATGCCGAGCACATCAAGCATGTTGTAGAGGCCCGGCTTCTTGTCGAAAGCCCAGCGCGCGGCGGTGAGCGCGCCCTGCGCGAAAAGCGAGCGGTCCATGGCGCGGTGCGACAGCGTGATCATCTCCGCCTCGCTGGCAAAGATCACCTGATGGTCGCCGACCACGCCGCCGCCGCGCAGCGTCGCAAAACCGATCGAGCCTTCCTCGCGCGCGCCGGTATGGCCGTCGCGGACCTTGACCGCATTGGCGAGCAGATCGATCGCCCGGCCCTTTGCCGCCTCGGCGCCGAGCAAGAGCGCAGTGCCGGAGGGTGCATCGACCTTGCGCTTGTGGTGCATTTCCAGCACTTCGATGTCCCAGTTGGCCGCATCCAGCGCCGCCGCCGCGCGCCGCACCAGCACGCCGAGCAGATTGACGCCGAGGCTCATATTGCCGGACATGACGATGCGCGCATGCCGGCTCGCCGCCTTGATCTTCTCGACATCGTCTTGTGAGCAGCCGGTCGTGCCGATGATGTGAACGATGCGGGCCTGCGCCGCGAGCCCGGCGAACTGCACGGTCGAGGCCGGTGAAGTGAAATCGATGACGGCATCGGCCTTGACGAAGGCTTCCAGCGGATCGGTGGTGATCGGCACGCCGATCGGGCCGAGGCCAGCGACTTCGCCGGCATCCTTGCCGATGGTCGGCGCACCTTCGCGCTCGATGGCCGCGTGGATTTTCATGCCGGGAGCGGCGTGAATGGCTTTGAGCAGCGTCTGGCCCATGCGGCCGGCAGCACCGGCGACCACCACCATCTTCATGTCGCTGTCACTCATCATTCCGTCCCTGTCGCGGCCAATGGTTGTTTTGGTTCTCTTCGGATTTGCAGCCCGTTCAGGCGAGCGTAGAGCCCGCCCTCATCGTTCGCAAGCATTTCATGCGTGCCTTCTTCGGCGATCCGACCGTCCTCCATGACGATGATCTTGTCGGCGCCGGCAATGGTCGAGAGACGGTGGGCGATCACCACCACGGTGCGGCCATGCATGGCGTTTTCGAAGGCCTTTTGCACTGCAGCCTCCGATTCGGTGTCGAGCGCCGAGGTCGCTTCGTCGAGCAGCAGGATCGGCGCCTTGCGCACCAGCGCGCGGGCGATCGAGAGCCGCTGCCGCTGGCCACCGGAGAGATTGGCGCCGTTCTCGCCGACCGGCGTGTCATAACCCATCGGCAGATTCAGAATGAAATCATGCGCGTAGGCCAGCCGCGCCGCTTCCTCGATCTCGGCATCGCTGGCGTCTGGCCGGCCATAACGGATATTGTCGCGGATCGTGCCTTCGAACAGCAGCGGCGCCTGCGACACATAGGCGAGGTTTTCGCGCAGCGACTGCTTGGTGACGTAGCGCAGGTCCTGCCCGTCGACCAAGACGCGGCCGGCATTGGGATCGTAGAAGCGTGGGATCAGGCTGATGATCGTCGATTTGCCGGCGCCGGACGGCCCGGCGATCGCCGTCGTCCTGCCGCCCTCGGCAGCAAAACTCACGCCCTTCAGGATCGGTTCCGCGCCATAGCCGAAATTGACGTTCTCGAAGGTGATCCGCCCCTCGGTGACCACCAGCGGTTTGGCATCCGGCGCCTCGCGCATCGGGATCGGCGTGTCGAGGATGTCGTAGATCATCCTGGCATTGACATAGGCGCGTTCGAGCTGCGGCTGCAGCTTGGTCAGCCGCCGCGCCGGCTCGTAGGCGAGCAGCATCGAGGTGATGAAGGCGATGAAGGCGCCCGGCAATTCGCCCGCGTGGATCGACTGATAGGCCGCATAGCCGATGACGAGCGCAATCGCTGCCCCGGCAAAGGTCTCGGTGACCGGCATGCTGCGCTCCGAAAGCCGCGCAATGCGGTTGGCGCGCTTCTCGGCCACATCGATCAGACCTTCGACGCGGGTCTTCAACTGGCTTTCCATGGTAAAAGCCTTGACGATCGCCAGTCCCTGGATCGTCTCCTGCATCGCACCGGTGACGCGGGAATTGTATTCGACGGCGTCGCGCGTGGCGACGCGCAGCTTGGTCGCGATCGCTCGCATCACCATGAACATCGGAGGGGCTGCGACCGCGACAAGGATCGACAGCAGCGGATCCTTGGCGAACATCACGGCGACCAGCGACAAGAAGGTCAAGGCATCGCGGGCGATTGAGGTGATCGTCAGGTTGAGCGTGTCGCGGATGCCGTTGACGTTCTGTGAGATCGTCGCGGCGATGCGGGCGGAGCGTGTCTCGGAATAATAACCGAGATCAAGCGCCATCAGATGGCTAAAAAGCCGCTTCTGGTAAAAGGCAACGATCGAATTGCCGATCTTGGAGAGCGCCACCGCCTGGAAATAGGAGGCCAGTCCGCGCAGCACAAAGGCAACGAAGATCGAGATGCAGATGATCCAGACGAGATCGGCGCGCTTGTTCTCAAACGTCTCGTTGATCACCGATTCCATGATCCAGGCGGTGAAGGCCGTGGTCAGCGCGATGACGACGAGGCAGGAGATGGCGAACACATAGCCGCGCACATGGGCGTGGAAGTTCTCCATGAAAATCCGCTTGATCACCGGCAGCATTGCCGCGCGATCGATCTCGGGCTTTTTTGTAGCGTTTGCGTTCAATCGTCCGTTCCTGTTTTCCGCACGGCGGCTCTGAGAGCGTGCTCTAATCCCTGCCGGCGCGCTTGAACAGTCATTTCCGCCAGCGGCGGCCTTCAGTGGCGACTCCGAAGCGGCTTGGCTGGCAGGCAAAGGCTGCGAGCCCGGCCAGCGCTGCAAGCGGATGCGTCACCACAAAGGTCGGTATGGTCGACATCATATGGTTATGCGGCGCCTTGTCCTCAAACGCGGCGCGGAATTCGGGGCCTTGCAACGCCGGCAGGATTTTTTGCGGTATGCCGCCGGCGAGATAGACGCCGCCGCGCGCCAGGAAGGTGCAGGCCATGTCGCCGGCAAGCCGGCCGAGATAGGTGGCAAACAGCGACAGCGTCTCGGCAGCCTGCGGATCGGCGCCGGAAAGACCGTGCACGGAGACGTCGGCAGGATCGGAATAAAGCGGCTCGACGCCGTCGGCGGCGCAGACGGCGCGATAAAGGCCGGCAAGGCCGCGGCCGCACAGGATCTGCTCGGCCGAGACCCGGCCTTCGATCCGCTCGATATGCGGGAAGACCTGCATGTCACGCTCCGAGCGCGGGCCGAGATCGACATGCCCGCCTTCGCCGGGCACCGGAATCCAGGCGTTGAGCGCATGCACGAGGCCGGCGACGCCGAGGCCGGTTCCCGGACCGAGGACCACTTTGGAATGGCCAGGCAACACGGCGCCACGGCCGAGCTGGACCTGGTGCTCGTCGCCGAGCGCAGCGACAGCCAGCGCCTGCGCCTCGAAATCGTTGACGACCATCACATCGTCGAAACCGAGATTGGCGAGCATGTTCTTCGGCCGCACCACCCAAGGACAGTTGGTCAGCGGAATCTCGTCGGCATTGATCGGGCCGGCGACGGCAAGGATGGTCGAACGCGGCTGCACCGCGGTCTTGTCGAGCACGACATCCTGGATGGCGTCATCGATCGTGACGTATTTGGCGGTCTGGACGATGGGGAAATGCTTCGGCTCGGCATTGGCGTCGGTCAGCAGCGCGAAGCGCGCATTGGTGCCGCCGATGTCGCCGACCAGGATCGGAAACGGGAAGTGGTCGTCGATATTGGTCGCCATGGAGTTTCCTGCCCGTTTATTTATTGTTCCTGCCGATCAGCAGGTCGGCGGTGGCGCGATTGAGCGCCATGGGTATGTCGTAGACGGTGGCGAGGCGTGTCAAGGCCTTGACGTCGACATCATGCGGCATCGGCGTCAATGGATCGGTGAAGAAGATCAGCATGCGAATCTTGCCCTCGGCAATCATCGCCCCGATCTGCTGGTCGCCGCCAAGCGGTCCGCTCTTCATCCGCGTGACCGCCAGGCCGGGAACGGCATCGAGGATGCGGCCGCCGGTCGTGCCGGTGGCGACGATGTCGTAGCGTGCCAGCACATCCTGATGCATGCGGGCGAACTCCGCCATGCTGTCTTTCATCTGATCATGCGCAATCAGCGCGATCGTTTCCCGGTCAGCCAAGTGCGGTCCCCCGAATGCGGCTCCAAGCGCTATAGCGGATTTTTTTTCCGGATCAAAGAAATTCAATCGATTTGAGAACACGATTGGCGTCCTCGAAACCTTCATGAAAAATGTCGTGAATCTTCAGAATGAATTCGGCTCAGTTTTGAGCCATAGAATGCTTCCAAATCAACACGGCTCGCTCTAAGGTCCCCGCCATCCGCCCAACGTGAATCCAGGTGACAATCATGACCGTGATCGATACCGTTCTGTCCAAGGCAGACGCCAACCTCAATTCCAGCCTGGAGAAGATGTTCGCGCTCTGCCGCATCAAGTCGATCTCCACCGATCCAGCCTACAAGGATGACTGCCGCAAGGCCGCGACCTGGCTCGCAGATTATCTCAAGACACTCGGCTTCGAGGCCTCCGTGCGCGACACGCCCGGCCATCCGATGGTTGTCGCTCATCACGAGGGCGCCAAGGCTGATGCGCCGCATGTCCTGTTCTATGGCCATTACGATGTCCAGCCGGTCGATCCGCTCAATCTCTGGGAAAGCGATCCGTTCGAGCCGGGGATCAAGGACGTCGGCGGCGCGAAGGTCATCACCGGCCGCGGCACCTCCGACGACAAAGGGCAGCTTCTGACCTTCGTCGAAGCCTGCCGCGCCTACAAGGAAACGCATGGGGCCTTGCCGGTGCGCGTCTCGATCCTGTTCGAAGGCGAGGAAGAATCCGGCTCGCCGTCGCTAAAACCTTTCCTTGAAGCCAACAAGGCTGAGCTGAAGGCCGACTATGCGCTGGTCTGCGACACCAGCATGTGGGATCCGGAGACGCCTTCCATCTCGGCCGGCCTGCGGGGCCTGGTGGGTGAGGAGATCAAGGTCAAGGCGGCCGACCGCGATCTGCATTCCGGCTATTTCGGCGGTGCTGCCGCCAATCCGATCCACATCCTCGTCAACATCCTCGACGGCCTGCATGACGCGACCGGTCGGGTGACGCTCGAAGGCTTCTACGACGGCGTCGAGGAAACACCGGAAAACGTCAAGGCGTCGTGGAAGACGCTCGGCATGACCGACGAGAAGTTTCTGGGCGAGATCGGCCTTTCGGTTCCCGCCGGCGAGAAGGGTCGCGGCGTGCTCGAACTCACCTGGGCGCGGCCGACCGCCGAGATCAACGGCATCACCGGCGGCTATACCGGCGATGGCTTCAAGACGGTGATCGCCGCCGAAGCCTCGGCGAAAATCTCGTTCCGCCTGGTCGGCAAGCAGGATCCGGACAAGATCCGCTCCGCGTTCCGCGCCTATGTTCAGTCCAGGCTTCCGGCGGACTGCTCGGTGGAGTTTTCCAAGCACGGCGGCTCGCCGGCGATCCAGCTGCCTTACGATTCACCGATGTTGACCAAGGCCAAGATCGCGCTCTCGGAAGAATGGCCGAAGCCGGCCGTCTCGATCGGCATGGGTGGGTCGATCCCGATCGTCGGCGATTTCCAGCGCATGCTCGGCATGGAATCGCTGCTCGCCGGGTTTGCGCTTCCGGATGACCGCATTCATTCGCCGAACGAGAAATACAATCTCAATTCCTTCCAAAAAGGCATCCGTTCCTGGATCCGGATCATGTCCGCGCTCGCCGCCTGACGAATTGATGCGTGTCCGGGCCGGCGGATGAATTCGCTGGCCTGGAGCCCCTGCCTGCTGACGGATGAGTTCCGTGATAACAAGGGCCGGTCACAAGGTCGGCACCGGGAGGAACTATTTCCTGCCGTAATGCGTTCTCGCGATGCGTCAAGAACTGCGGGCCGACCTCTCATCTGCGTCTGAGGGAATTGGAGGCTGCCCATCACCGCGGGCGAGAGAAGCTCCAATGGACAAACAAGCTTTCGACGGGGCGATCCTCAGGGATTCAAGCGAGATATTCGATGGGCTCGACGCGGCGATCCGCACCGAGTTCAGCACGCCCAACGAACTCGCCGAGATCGGCCGCACGCTGGCCGCCAGCGCATCCGTCAAGCTGCCCGTCTTTCGCGAATTCCGCTTTCCCGCCCGGCTCGAGGACAATGAGGCCGCGATCCTCTCCAACTATGACGCCATCGCCACCGATTCCCGCAACAAGCAGATGATCACGCCGGCGGCGGAATGGCTGCTCGACAATCATCATCTGGTACGCGAGAACATTCGCCAGGTGCGCCGCGACCTGCCGGCAAAATTCTTTCGGCAATTGCCGGAAATTGCCGTTGATAGTGGCGGCAGGCTGCCGCGCACATTTGCAATCGCCTGGATCTATGTCGCCCATACCGACAGCAATGTCGATGCGGCGACGCTGACGGCCATGGTCAATGGCTTCCAGCAGGCCGAGACTTTGACGATTGGCGAAATCTGGGCCATCCCGGCGATCCTGCGCTTCATCCTGATCGAAAACCTGCGCCGGATTTCAGACCGCGTCGACCGCTCGCGGCGCATGCGCGTCGAGGCGAACACATTCGCCGACGTCCTCGCCCCCAGCGCCGAGCCTGAAAACCTCGAAGGCATGTTCCGCAGCAGGAACGCACTGACGGCCGACGACTCTTTCGCCGCTCAGCTTCTCTATCGCCTGCGCGAGGATTCGGACGCGGCTGCCCGCGCCCTTGCCTGGCTCGAGGAACAGCTCGAAAAACGTGGCAGCAACGCCGAAGAGGCGATGATTGCCGAACATACCAAGATATCGACGAGCAATCTGACGGTCGGCAACATCATCCGCAGCCTGCGAAGGATCGACGACATCCAATGGACGTCGTGGTTCGAGCAGATTTCCAAGGTCGACAGCGCGCTCCGCGATGGCTCCGACTATGCCGGGCTCGACGCCGCCAGCCGAAACTACTACCGCAATTCCATCGAAAAGATCGCCCGGCGCTCGCCGAAATCGGAAATCGAGGTGGCTGAGCTTGCCCTCGCACTCGCTGGGCGCGCCGCAACGGAAGCGCCGGAGCCCGGGACAAGTGCCGTGCGCCGCGCCAATGTCGGCTATTACCTCGTCGACGACGGCATAATCGAACTGCGGCGGGCTGCCGGTTACGTGCCAAAATTCTCGGAGCAATTGGGAGCCGCCTACCAGAAGCTCGGTCTGGGGCAAGTGGCTGTCCCGACAGTGTTGCTGGCGCTGCTGATGGTCGCCGCATCCGTCCTGGCCATGCGCCGCACCGCCCTGAATGGTGCCGAGATCACGCTGCTCGCCGTCCTGTTTGCACCGCTGGCGCTGGAGGCATCGGCTGCGATCTTCCGCGCGGTCGTCTACGCGCTCGTGCCTCCGTCCCATCTTACCGGCTACGAATATAAGAGCGGCATTCCCGAAAGCGCGCGCACGCTCGTCGTCATACCCTGCCTGATCCCTGATCGCGACTCGGTTTCGGAACTGGTCCGCAATCTCGAAATCCACTATCTCGCCAATCCTGATGAAGGCATCTGTTTCGCGCTCCTGAGCGACTGGGCGGACAGCCGGATCGAGGAGGGCGAGGCGGATCGCGAACTCCTGGATTTCGCCCAGCGAGAGATCGACCAACTGGCGGAAAAATATGAGGCGGCTGGCCCGCGCCGCTTCTTCCTTCTACATCGGCGACGGCTCTACAACCCATCGGAAGGCGTCTGGATGGGGTGGGAGCGTAAGCGCGGCAAGCTCGACGAGTTCAATCTTTTCCTGCGCGGCGACCAGGACACGACCTTCCTTTCCGATCCGGACCTGCCGTCCGGCATCACCTATGTGCTGACGCTTGACGCCGACACGCGCCTGCCGCGCGACGCTGCCCGCAGGTTGATCGGCAAGTTGGCGCATCCGCTCAACGCACCGATCCTTGACGCCGAGACAGGGCGGGTCGTCGAAGGCTATGGCCTGTTGCAGCCGCGCGTCACGCCGTCGCTGACCACCGGCGACGAGGCCTCACGCTTCCAGCGCATCTTCTCCAAGGATCGCGGCCTCGATCCTTACGTCTTCGCCGTTTCCGACCTCTACCAGGACCTTTTCGGCGAAGGCAGCTTCACCGGCAAGGGCCTTTATCATGTCGATGCCTTTGTAGCGGCGTTGAAAGGCCGCATCGACGAGAACACGGTGCTGAGCCATGACCTGCTCGAAGGCGGTTTTGCCCGTTGCGGTCTTACGACCGATGTCAATTTCGTCGAGGATTTCCCCGTCCGCTACGAGGTGGAGGTGTCGCGCCAACACCGCTGGACGCGGGGCGACTGGCAGCTCCTGCCCTACATCTTCGATGTCAGCAATCGCCTGACGGCGCTGTCGCGCTTCAAGATGATCGACAATCTGCGCCGCTCACTGATGCCGTTTTTTTGGCTGCTCGCCTCCGCATTGGGTTGGCTGCTGTTTTCCAGGCACGCGACGGCACTATGGGAGCTCGTGCTGATCATCGCTTACTTCTCGCCGGCCATTGTCGCCTTGCTGACCGGACTCGCACCGCATGAGAAGGAGGTTTCGCTGTCGCGCCACATGCGCACCATTCTGGCCGAGACCACCGACATGCTCGCCCAGATCGGCCTGCAGCTGGCCTTCATGGCGCATGATGCCGTGATGAAGGCGGACGCGATCATCCGCACGCTCTACCGCCTGACGGTCAGCCGGCGCCACCTGCTGGAATGGCAGACGACGCGGGAGGCGCATGCCGCACGTCCAGGCAGCATGCTCGACTATGTCAGGATGATGGCGATCTCGCTTGTCGCCACGCTGCTCGTCTATGCTCTGGTCATGGCGATCGATCCGCATAACGCCCTCATTGCCGGCGTGCTCAGCCTGTTGTGGCTGACGGCGCCGTTTCTGGCCTATTGGATCAGCCAGTCATTGGAGAACGAGGACAGGCTGCATGTCTCACTGGCGGACGCAAATGTGCTGCGTGCCGTTGCCCGGCGCACCTGGCACTATTTTGAGACCTTCGTCACCGAGGAGCATCATTTCCTGCCGCCGGACAATTTCCAGGAAGTGCCGCAGCCTTTCGTCGCGCATCGGACGTCACCGACCAATATCGGTCTTTATTTTCTCTCGACGGTGACCGCGCGCGACATGGGCTGGATCAGCTTCGCGGAGGCGCTCGATCGGATCGACCGCACGCTCGGCACGGTCGAGAAGATGGAAAAATTCCGCGGCCATCTGTTCAACTGGTACGACACGAAGAGTCTGGCGACGCTTTACCCCCGTTACATTTCGGCGGTCGACAGCGGCAATCTCGCCGCCCATTTGATTGTCGTCTCCTCGACGCTGAAGCAATGGGCCGTCGCACCGATCGCCTATCTGCTGGGCGATGTCCGCGGCATCGGCGATACCCTGCAGATCGTCCGGGAGACCCTGGCGACCGTGCCGGACAACCGCCGCGTCATCCGCCCCTTGCGCCGGCGGCTCGAAGAGCGGCTCGACGGTTTTGCCAAGTCTGTGGCGACCAGCCTCGAAAGTCCCGACGTTGCCCCGATCCGGGCGATCAATCTCTCGGTGATCGCCACCGAAATCGAATCCTTTGCGCGCGATTTCGATGCCGAGGTGCAGAGCACGGCATCAAAACTGCTGACGGAATGGGCCGGACGACTGAAACAGGCCTGTGAGGCGCATTTCGCCGATGCCGGCTATGACCGCGGCCAGACCCGCGCACTGCGTGACCACCTTTATGCGCTCAGCGAACGGGCGAGGGCCCTCGCCTTCGCCATGGACTTCGCCTTCCTGTTCAACAGGGAACGGCGTCTGTTGTCGATCGGCTTCCAGGTTGACGACAACCGTCTCGATGAGCCCTGTTACGATCTCCTTGCCTCCGAAGCGCGGCTCACCAGCCTGTTTGCCATCGCCAAGGGAGATCTGCCGAGCGAGCACTGGTTCCGGCTCGGGCGCCCGGTGACCTCTGTCGAGGGGCAGGCGACGCTGGTCTCGTGGTCCGGCTCGATGTTCGAATATCTGATGCCGCCGATCGTCATGCATGAGCGGCAGGGCGGTATCCTCAACCAGTCCAACAATCTCGCCATCGAGGCGCAGATTCTCTATGGCCGTGAAATGGGTATTCCCTGGGGCGTATCCGAATCCGCCTACAATGCCCGCGACCGCGAATTGAACTACCAATATACCAATTTCGGCGTCCCCGGTCTGGGACTGAAGCGCGACATCGGCGCCAATGTGGTGATCGCACCCTATGCGACGGCCATCGCCAGCCAGTTCAGGCCGCGCGAGGCCGCGGCCAACCTGAAGCGGCTTACCGGTCAGGGCGCGCTTGGTGCCTATGGCTACTATGACGCGGTTGATTTCACCCGTTCCCGCATTCCCGAGGGCAGCGAATGTGCCGTGGTGCAGAATTACATGGCACATCACCAGGGCATGTCGATCACGGCGATCGGCAATACGGTACTCAATGGCCTCCTGCGCGACCGTTTCCACAGCGACCCGGTGATCGAGGCTGCAGAACTGCTGCTGCAGGAAAAGGCGCCACGCGACTTCGTGCCGGTGGTCAAGGTCGAGGGCGGTGAAGCCCGCGGCGAGGGCACGCGCCTGACCTATGGCCCGAAATATCGCGTCGTCGAGGATCCGCTTCGGGCCAAGCGCGCCGTCTCGGTTCTCTCCAACGGTCACTATTCGCTGATGACGACGGCGGCAGGCTCAGGCTATTCGAACTGGAACGGACTTGCCGTCACGCGTTGGCAGCCGGATCCGACCGTCGACGACTGGGGCAGTTACGTCTTCATCCGCGATGTGAATTCCGGTGTCTGGTGGTCGGCGGCCCCAGGTCCTAAATCTCTTCCGGGTGAGGCGAGCCAGACCGTTTTCGCCGACGAGAAGGCCGAGTTCAAGAAGACGGTGGGCAACGTCGAATCAAAGCTCGAATGCATCGTCGCCACCGAGGCCGATGCCGAAGGTCGCCGGCTGACGATCCGGAATTTCGGTGAGACGGACGCCTATCTCGAAATCACCTCCTATGGCGAGATCGTCATATCGTCGGCCGACAGCGACGCGGCCCATCCGGCCTTCTCGAAAATGTTCGTCAAGACGGAGATCAGCGAAAGCCGCGATGCGATCTATGCCGTACGCAACAAGCGCTCGCAGAGCGAGCCCGACATGCAGATCGCGCACCTGATGACCGGCACGTCAGGCCGTTCCGCCCAGTTCCAGGCGGAGACCGACCGCCGTGCTTTCATCGGCCGCGGCCGCGACCTGCAGCATGCGCGGGCTTTCGATTCAGTGACGGACAGGCTGGAAGGCAATCAGGGTTTCACGCTCGATCCGATCTTCTCGCTGAGGCGTGTCGTCCGTGTCGCTGCCGGCCGCCAGGCGTCCGTTGTCTTCTGGACAATCGCGGCGCCCAATCGCGCCGAGCTCGACAAGGCGGTGGAACGCTTCCGCCATCCCGATGCGTTCGACCATGAGGCGCGTCTCGCCTGGACGCGGTCGCAGGTGCAGATCCGCCATCTCGACATGTCGCATGAAGAGGTGTTGCTCTTCCAGCGCATCGCCTCCTTCCTGATTTATCCGGACACGCGGCTGAAGCAGGGGCCGGAAGAGGTGACGCTGCCGCAATCGGCACTGTGGCCGATGAGCATTTCCGGCGATTATCCGATCTTCGCCATCCGCATCGACAATGACGTCGACCTGCCGATCATCAACAAGGCCTTCCGCATGCAGGAATATCTGCGCTCGCGGGGCGTTATTTCGGACCTGGTGATCATCAATGATCGCGGCGCCACCTATGCGCAGGATGTGCAGCACGCCATCGATTTCATGTGCGAGAATGCGCGGCGGCGCGGCCTGGCTTCAGGGCCGTCACAGCATATCTTCTCGGTCCGCCGCGACCTGATCGACGACAATGCCTACAATGCGCTGGTTGGCGCGGCGCGCATCCTGCTCCATACCCGTAACGGCTCCATCTCCGAGCAGATCGACAGGCTCGAACGTCTGTCGGATGGCGATCATGCCGATATTGCCGTGCCGGTCGAGCCCAAGCTGCGCGGCCGCAAGCTGGCGGCACCCACTAAACCTGAGCCCAGGATCGAGCCGGTCAAGCCGGAGGCGGACGGACTGACCTTCTGGAATGGTTATGGCGGTTTCGATCCTGCAAGTCGCGACTACGTCGTTCGCCTGCCGGGCGGCGAGGCAACCCCGCATCCTTGGATCAACGTCATCTCGAACGGCACGTTCGGTTTCCACATCGCTGCGGAAGGGGCGGGCTTCACCTGGAGCAGCAATTCACGCGACTATCAGATGACGCCCTGGAGCAACGATCCGGTGACCAACCGGCCCGGCGAGGCGATTTACATCGTCGATACCGCGACCAAGAAGGTGCTGTCGCCGTTCGCGGCGCTCTCGACGCCCGACCGGCTGCACGAGGTCCAGCAT
>NZ_JBFUFK010000075.1:0-24966 GCF_056403475.1 Rhizobium sp. P2_G9
GGTTCCTGTGCGATCCAAAACCTTCAGCCTTCTTACCCATATGGTCCTCAATCCGGGCCGCGTAGTCACAAAGGATGAAATCTTCGAGGCGGTCTGGCCCGGGGTCATCGTGACGGAGGACTCGCTCACCCAATGCGTCCGTGATGCCCGTAAAGCCATTCGCGACGACATGCAGGAGATACTGAGGACTGTTCCCCGGCGCGGCTATATTCTCGTCGAGCAATCCAAACTCGCCCGCGACGACCGGTTCGGGCAATCCCCCGGTAATCGGCCAGAAGCTGAGCGATTGGCGGAACCGGTCGTCGCCGTCCTGCCGTTCGTGGTCGCAGGCCAAGAGAACCGCCGACGTCTCCCTCTGCAGTCATTTAACGAAGAACTGGCTGACGCGATCTCGCGGTTCCGTTCAGTGGCCGTGATCGCACCGGCTTCTGCCAGGAAGTTTGACGTCAGCGATGACATCGTTCAGGCGGGCTTAGCCCTGAAAGCAGATTACTGCGTCACTGGTAGCATTGCCGACGCCAGGGACGTCGATGTCCGGGTCAACCTCGTGGACATAGCAACAGGTCGTCGAATATGGACCGATACCGTGACTTCTTCCAATGCCCAGCTCCTGGAGACCCCCGCCTTAATTGCCACGAGGATCGTTGGACGTCTAGTCGGAAGCGTTGAAGCTGACGCCGCGCGACGGGCGCTGAGAACACCGACCGCCAGCCTCCAGGCCTACGCGCATATGATCAAAGGGATTGCTTTGCTCCGCCAACACGGGGAAGGATTTAACGAGGCCGGAAAAACGGAGTTAGAGGCAGCCGCCCGGCTCGATGAAGAATCAGGCCTGATCCAGGCGTATATTGCGCTCGCCGAGGCAATGATCGTGCGTGACAGCGCCGACGCCGCAGGACGCCTCCGAGCCGCTCGGGAGCGAGCGGTGCGCGCAACCGCCATGGCCCCCGAAGAGGCACGGTGCCACAGAGTACTCGCCATCATCCTGACATATCTCCACGAATTCGCTGCCGCCGAGGCGCAGTACAAACGAGCAATGCAGCTTAACCCTTACGATGCCGACACGTTGGCGCAACTCGGATTCATTCGCGCGACGCGCGGATACCCTAATGAAGCGCTCAACCTTATGGATCGCGCGGTCCAACTGAATCCCTTCCACCCCGACTGGTATCATGCCGATCGGCACTCTCCATTGTTCATGCTTGGCCGTTTCGCCGAGTCTGCGGAGTCATTGGAGCGTCTTCCACACCTCAATGCCCGGCAGTCGGCATATATCGCCGCGGCATACGCTATGGACGACCAAGTCAGCAAGGCTGCAAGGCACCTTGCCGACGCGCTGGAAAAGGATCCAGGCTTGGATCTCGCGCTGGTCGCCCAGCAAATGGAGTGGGAGCGCCCGGAGCATCGCGCGATGCTCGCTGATGGCCTGCAGCGCGCCGCCGGAATGCTTGCTCCTGATATGGCGGGCAAACCATAGAGCAGACTTCCCGTATTACAGCCCAATCAGAAATTCATCCGTGCCGCCCGGGAATTGGACGTGTATCTTCTTTATCGCATCAGGGGATATGCTATAAAACCCTGACCCCCGAGTTGTCGGACTGTTCGATTGTAGCGCTCGATATAGGCGTTCTGCTGCGGCTTGCCCGGCTGGATGTGGGTGATGCTGGTGTTGAGCTTGTCGGCCACGCCAGCAGCATCAAAACGTCGAGGTCACACAACCACCGTGCCGGCGGGGACCGCAGGGATGCTTTCCAGACCTAAGAAAGTGCTGGCTGATCAGGCTTTTTTGGCGCTCCATTCGAAGATAGTCTCGTCTACCCAGATACAGTGGAGGATGACTGCATGCTTTCGGGCAACGGCGACTTGTGCCTTTTACGTCCCGATGCGTTTGGCAAGGAGCGGACCCCCACGCCTTCAAGGAAAAACCTTTATTCGTTCAGTTTACCGGCACTGAATCGGCCTTAAAAAAGCGACCTGCGCAATGGCCGATCGTCCGAGTTCGGCTCTTTGTTCGGTGCGGTCCTTGATCTCGCTGGCGCATTGAAAGTCGCCATGCCGACTCTTGAGACACTTTCGCCGTTGATCGGAGCAATGTCGGAAGTCTTGCTCCGGAACCGATTGCAATCTATGAATCCACGGCACCACCGTAAAGTTAGCCGTGGTTCTTCAGCAGGAGGGATGAATGCCGCTTGACCAGGCCGCCCAAAATCTGCGCATGCCCTACCAGTTGCCTTTCCCTCGCGACGCATTGCCGGAAATCGTTATTCCCAAGGCCATTCCCGACGATGAGCGTGTCTGGGTGCCACAGGCGGAAAATGTCTGGTTCCGGCCGCTCTGCCTCAATCGCTCGCAGGGCTACTGGATGAACCTGCTCAAGGTGCGGAAATCCGGCGTGCTGTCACGGCACCGGCATCCGCAGGCGGTGCACGGCTTCGTGCTCAAGGGACGCTGGCACTATCTCGAACATGACTGGGTCGCCGAGGAGGGCAGTTATGTCTTCGAACCGCCCGGTGAGACCCATACGCTTGTCGTGCCTGAACGCGTCGAGGAAATGATCACCTATTTTCAGGTGAACGGCATCATGTATTACGTCGACCCCTGGGGCAGGGCGATGGGCTACGAGGACGTGTTCACCAAAATCCATATGTGCCGCGAGCATTACGAGGCCGTCGGCCTTGGCGCGGACTACACCGACCAATTCATTCGGTGAATCCAGCTCCAGCGAGGCTGATGAAACGAGCAAAGGAGTGCGACATGGGTTTCTGGCCGAATGACTGCTTCAAGGACACTTGGGTTCTGGTGGTCGGCGGAACGTCAGGGATTGGCGCAGGCATCGCAGACGCTTTCGTCGCAGAGGGTGCGCGCGTCGTGGCCACAGGCGTTGCGGAGCACGAGGTCGAAGAAGCGGCATCACGCAAAGGCATCGATGCGGTCAAGCTCGACGTGCGCGACAAGGACGCGGTAGAGCGCTTCATCTCCGGCTTCGACCGGCTCGATCATGTCGTCAACTGCGCCGGTATTATCCGCCGCGGCGATGAACTCGATGCCGACGTATTCGCCCAGGTGGTCGACATCAATCTCAACGGCTCGATGCGGGTCGCTGCCGCCGCCAGGCCGCTCCTCGCAAGGCAGGGCGGCACGCTCACCAACACGGCATCCGTGCTTTCTTTCGTCGGCGGCGGGCTCGTGCCCGGATATGCGGCCTCGAAGGGCGGCATCACGCAGATGACGAAGTCGCTGGCCATTGCCTATGCGCCGGAGGGAATCCGCGTCAATGCCATCGCGCCCGGGTGGATCGAGACGCCGCTTACTGTTGCACTGCGCGCAGACCCCCAACGCAACGACGCCATTCTAGCCCGGACGCCGCTAAAGCGCTGGGGCAAACCCGTAGACCTGGCGGGAGGTGTTCTCTATCTGGCTTCGCCACTGGCATCCTATGTTACCGGCACGATGCTGGTTATCGACGGCGGGTATCTCGCCGTCTGACGGTGCGCCTGCTACTTGGCCGATATGTCCACCGTGTCCAGCGAGCAGGTCTTGCGGGTGCGGTCGATATGCACGGTCAGGCATGCGAGAGCTGCGTCGAGATCGCCCTAGGGCATCGTAAACTTAACGGGCGCGAGGCAGTCGTAGCCCACTCGCACTATGACGGTTCACGCCCGAGCGATCGTCGCCCACAGGTTCATTGCCTCTGAACGCAATTCGCGATGATGATTGGAGGAGATGTCGTGGCGCGGGATGTGGAACAGGTTGGCGATCGGATCATGGATGGAGACGAAGCGCTGTAGATGCCGTTGTGATTTGAAGCGCTTCATGATCCGCTCTCGTCGCCGGAATGGCTGATGGGAATTCTCCGCTCGATTGTTCAACCCTTTGTGGGAGCGATGCTCAACGCCGGGCATGATCTTCAGCTTTGCGGTGCCGTAGGACCGGAGCTTATCGGTGATCATCACCCGCGGCGCTCGGCCCTGGCTCTTCAACAGCTTGCGCATCAAGCGCTCGGCTGCCTTGGCATTGCGACGACTTTGCACCAGAACGTCGAGGACGAAACCATCCTGATCGACGGCCCGCCAGAGCCAGTGCTTCTTGCCGCGGATCGAAACGACAACCTCGTCGAGGTGCCATTTATCGCCGAGCCGACCAGAGAGCGACCGCGGATCTCATTGGCGAAGGCGCGGCCGAACTTCTCGGACCACAGCCGGACCGTCTGGTGCGAGACAATGATCCCACGGGCAGCCAGCATATCCTCAACCATCCGCAGGCTGAGAGGGAAACGGAAATAGAGCCACACGGCGTGAGCAATTATCTCGGCGGGAAAGCGATGGCGGCGGTAGAGTGGATCACGATTTGTCATTGCCCGTCATCGCACATCGAAATCCACGATCCGTTAAGTTTACGATGCCCTTCGAAGTTATCGGCGAGTGAGAAGGTCACGCTGTTGCCGACCGTCTCCTTTCCAGCATGAACGTCATCCACCAGTTCCAAGGCGGAGTCGATCACGTTAGTCTCGTTACCTTTGCCACCATCGATCGTGCCGTCGACGGCACGTCGTGACTTCAGAAGACGTCATTGCCGTCATGTAGCTCAACATTGCCAGTGATGATTTGCCGGTATTACTAACCTTCTCGCCCATGTGCCCGCTATTGACCACAAGGCTTACGCTCTTGACGTCCCCGGACATATAGATTGCATCGACGCCGCGATGTTAGGCTCTTACCTGAACATCCTAACGGAGCAGGCACATAAACCCGAGAAGTTCGACGACGATCTTACGAAAGCAGAAGCCTTCAAGCGTATCGACGAACTCAGGGAAGTCGTCGACCTCGATTGACGGCTTGGCGTTTCGCGTCGCGGCGAATTGGCTCAGGTCTGCGAGATGACTTCGTTCTCCTCGCCGTCCCAGTACTCGATCCTCGCAGCACGCACCTTGATCAGGACGAGGCCAGGGGTGTCGACGCCGTCAGTGAACCAACGGTCGAGATCGTCGACCCAATGTTCGGCGAATTGCGCCTTGTCCTTGATCACGGAGGCCTGACCTTCGATCACCACAAAGATGCCTGGCTTGCCGAGGAGGCTGGGCGCTGCGGAAAATCCAAGCGAAACCTTGGGGTCTTCGGCGATCGCCTTCACCTTGCGAGTTTGCTCGAACGAATAGAACCAGGAATCGCCGTCATATTCGACGTCGCCGTTGTTGCTCATGGGCCGCGAAGAGACGCCGCCTCCCGCTTCACGGGTTGAGAGCATACAGAAATCGATCTTGCGCATCTTCTCCGAAAGTTGTTCGAGCGTCATAGCGGCCATTGGTTTCTCCTCAAGGTGTCGCCAGCCCAACGGGATTAGCCGTCTTCGGTTCCCCTGCGAGATACTCGTACATCCAACGGTAGAAGCTATTTCTCGTACTAACCCGCATAGGCGTCAGTAAATTGGAACGAAAGTGGATACACGTTGTTGATACACTTGGAACGGCCGCATGGTGCCCGCTCCTAGGAGGTTTCCATGAACATTGCCACAATTCTCATAATCGTATTCATCGTTATATTAATCGGCGGCGGCGGCCTGTACGGTAGGGGACGCTGGTTCTGATTAGGCAGAGATGTAGTGTGTTCGGATCGCAAGCGCTGGTAAAACGCAACATCAGGTGAACTCGGGAAAAATTTACCTTATGAATTTAATGGATTTACTGTCGATTACTTTTAGTAGCCTTGTCGTAATTTTTAAGTCAACCCAGTCTTCATCTACCGCTGCTGCACCAACCACGGTGCTGGCTGCATCGCCTCGTCGGATCGCGCCGGCTGATGTGAGCGGCTAGCATGATCTGTCCCAGCCCTGAAGGCATGCGAGAGCGATGTCTGAAAAATCTTGGGCGTCAGCGAGCAGTTGTCAGCGCCGACGTAAATTGTCGTTGACTACGTTTATGAACATATCCTTTCTCGGTAAGATGCACGTACTCGGWGCCCACGACGACCCAGCCACAGTGACGTGCGGCGACCAGGCCGGCCTGGACCTCATCATGGGTTATGCCTAGAGAACCGGAATGGTGCACTATAGACTAGAGAGTAATTGCATCATTTACCTTTAACGCAAGAGCGCCCAGTAAATCCATTATTTGAAAAACGCTCTGCTCAATTGTAACCAGATAACGCCACTTACCGCGAATCTTGACGTAGGTCTCGTCAACCCGACGGAGCTGGCGCAACCGCTCCTCGATCATCGGCGCATAGGTCAGGACCCAATGGGTTCATCGTGCCGTGGTCGACCTCGAAGCCGCGCTCGCGGAACATCTCTTCAGGTCCCAATAACTGAGCGGATGGCGCAGATACCAGGTTACTGCCTGAACGATGACCACGCCTCGAAATGCCGACCCCTGAAATCATCCTTCGGTTGGCGATGCAGCTTCTCGGCAATGGCATCCAGAACCATCAATACGCTCCGCAACATAGGAAGCCGGAATGTCTCCGGCGATCGTCAACACGCGGTTAGCTGAGGAAATTTTTGACAAGGCTTGTCGCAACGCTCGCGCAATCCCATTCTCGTCAGGCCCTGGCCGTCAAGGTATAGTAGGGCGAAGGCCCAGAGGATGACATCGCCAGAGGCAGACAGGCCGCCACGGTCGGCAAACGCCTTCTGCAGCGCGCCGAAGTCCGATCGGCCCTGATGATCGAGCACAACAGCTTCCTCGTCGAGGATCGTTGTGCCAGCAATCTGTCGCACTTCTGCGACAAGTGAGGGGCGCGCGGTCTTGTGCTCTCGCTATGTTCGTATTTTGGCTATACGCACCAGCGGTCCGGCCGACGGCTAATACTAATCCACGCGGTTTCTATTACCAAATCATTGTCGGTCCGTTCAGTTGGGGTTCTTACCCGCTCACGCAGTGCGCAGACTTGGCGAATGATGCTCGTTTTTGGCGACAACAGCCCGTCGCACGATTTGAATTATCGCCTCGGCAGAATACGGTTTCGGCAGGTAGAGAACGCCTGGAGGCAACTCGTAGGCCGGCGGCAATGCCTTGCCGGAAACGACCACGACCACGGCGAACGACAGAGCTGAAAGCAGATCAACTAAGTCAAGCCCGCTCAAGCCGCCCGGCATGTCGACGTCAGTCACGACCGCGTCGATGCGATGGCGCGACAGAATGGCGATTGCTTCGAGAACATTGCCTGCTTCGACGACATCAAACCCGTGATCCTCGAAGGTCAGTAGGAGACCGAGCCGGATCAAGGGTTCGTCGTCGGCCATGAGGACGGTGCTGCGCGGAACGGCCATGTGCTTCTCCATGTTGCGTGGCAGGTGAACTCGCCACGTCCATTTCGGTTGGCCCCCGTCGGACAGTTTTTGCGAACAAACTTAATAAAACCAACAATCGACCGACGTTGCGGGATAGATCGTGGCGCTACAAACTAGGACCAGGGAGGGGCGGTTGTGGAAAACTCCCATCGGGCGTGGATTGGACACTCTCCTCCAACGGATTGCCCCATTCCACCTTTCTGCTGTATTCCTCGACCGCCGCGAACGCCTCGGCGCAGGAGCTAAACCTTCCCGGAAGTGACACCACTTCCGACCCGAAGATCACTAGGACGTCCTTGGTCACTGTATGCCAGATGATTTGCGTTACTTCGTTCAAGCCCATCGGTGCAGCTCGCGGGTGTCGTCCAGATTCGCCGAGGCGAGCAGGCCCCAGCGTCAAAAGCCGACCGGGACGGCCACCCGGCCCACGAACGCCCGTGCCTGTCACCGGTTCAAAGAAACAGGCGATTTTATCGGAATGCTTGGGATGGACCAGTCAGGTCCGCGCCCGGCGATCACAGGATGCCGGTCGGCTGCTCGGTGCAAGCGATGGTGAGGCCCGCCGTTTGATTTCCATTAGACGCGATCGCAAGGGTATCGCGGCGGACGAAAGCAGGAGCGGAGCTTGGCYCGCGCATGATCGGGGGCCAAGCTCCCAGACACGAGCCATCATTACGCTACGATGATGTAGACGACCTCATAGGTGTCCGGATCGACGATCACGATGCGGCCGTCGGCGAGCACGAAATATTCATATCCGCGATATGCGGGCACGAGTTCCACCACCCGCGGCGGAAGGGTATAGAGCTTGATCTTCTTCGGCACCCGGATGCCCACCGTCACCTTGACGTCGAGATGAGCAGGCCGGACATGCGCCTTGACGATGGTGTCGCGGATGACCGTCTTCTCCGAGGTGGTGATGTTGATGCTGCCCGTGGTCTCCTTGGACACCTTGTTCGACGAAGCCTCGTTCTCACTCTCGTTCTTCTTGAGCTTGCGGCTTTCGGCGGTGTTTTCGATCTTGTTCATCCGCTTCTTCGAATGATCGTCAGACGCCGTGTTGCCGTTTTCGTCCGTCTGACCCTGCAGCTTGGCGGTGTTCTCCTTGTTGCGCTGCTTGCCCTCTGACGCCGTCTGGTGCTTCTTCTTCAGCTCACCCTTCGACTGGCCCTCGTCGGAGGCATTTTGGTTCATGTTCTGACCGTTCTGATCCTGGCGCTCGACCCTGTTCTTGTGCTTCTTGAGCTGCTCGTCAGATTGGTCGTCGGAGGCCGCGTTCTGGTCCTGGTTTTGACGAGTCATGGTGGACTGGCTTTGGTCGGTCGTCGAAGAGTCCGGCGACTGAGCTTGGTCCTGCTGCTTCAGTTGCTTTGAACTCGACTGATCCGTCTGATCCTGCTGCTGCATCGATTGCGAATTCTGGCTCTTCGGCTTCAGCAGTTCTTCGTTTTGGTCCTGCGCGTGGGCCGCCGTTCCGAGGGCGGTCCCTGCGAGCAGGGTGATCATCATTGCGCTTTTATGTAAGAGAGACATAGCTCTGCTCCTTTGTTATCTACCTGAGAGAGAGCGGCTGCCGCAGAGCGGAAGGCCGCTCGGTTCATCTGGCGGAAAATCGCCGATGCACATTTGCCGCGCTGCTCGCACGGCATACCGCCGCCGACGAGCGTAGCGGTCCGATTCGTTTCGAAGGTGCGGAAGTTTTTCTTCCGTGGGCCGAACCCATCGGGCCGACCCGGCCATTGACGGCCGGTTGCGCGGCGCGCGCCTGTCAGCAGGCGGCTATGGACATCGAACGCCGAGGAACCCAACGTGTTCCGTGGTGCCTTCGAGCATTCGACAATCGTCCGTTCCGGCCATGTCTGCCGGCTGGAGGTGGGCGACGACGGCGCGCAACGCCAGCTTGACTTCGCCTTCCGACCATCCCGCCGCGGTGCCAGCGGGCAAGACCGCATGCAACAGGCATTCGAAATCGACAAACGGCGCATGGATGTCCCGAAGCAGCTTCAGGGTTACTGGTTCGATCGACCGCATGCACTCGGAAACTCCGGAGCGAGGATCGTAGGGGGAGTCTTGCATGCGCCACCTCCGTGACTGGTCATCAACGCGGCCGGGAGTGCCCGGCCGCGTGCTGGGCTGAGGCGTCATTCGATGATCTTGACGACCTTGCGGGTCTTCGGCTCGATGATGACGCGCTTCTTGTTCACCACCGAATATTCATACTCGGCGTCCGGAATCTTCTTGACCACCACTGTGTCGGGCAATGCAGTGCCGACCGCAATATCGCCTTCGACTGTCGTGCCTTCGTCGACAGACTGACCTTGCACGTAGGTCGTCACGGTGTCGGGAACGACGACGGTGTCCCCGGCGTAAGCGTAGCCGGCCGTGAGCGCGAGGGACAAGGCGGCGGTTGCGAGAAGTTTGGTTTTCATGGCTATTTTCCTGTTCATGATGTTTGGCCGCTCAAGACGGCAGTAGGGGAGCGCTACACGTGGCGCACCCGATTGGATCAGACGAGATGGAAGTCGGCGTCGGTGACGTGCGACCGCTGCACGCCCAGCAGGGTCACGGTATGGCCGTCATCAAAGTCAATCACGGTGTCGCTGCCCGACCTGTGGACAGTAAAGTCGTTCATGGAGTCCACACCGATGTAGTCCTGGTGCGTGCTGCCACCGTCGGCGTCGAAATCCGTGATCGTGTCATTGCCGTCGTTACTGTGGAAGGCGAAGACATCCGAGCCGTGGCCGCCCGTCAAACGGTCGTCACCCGTATCGCCATCCAGGAAGTCACGGCCACCATGGCCCTTGAGGACGTCATCGCCGTGGCCGCCCCATAGCCAGTCGCGGGCGGACGAACCGTTCAGCATGTCATCGCCACGGAACGCGTAGTTCAGCATGCCGTCGAAGCCCTTGTTGACCAAGGTGGTCTGCAGCTTTGCCGCGTCATAGTCGGCATTGCTGATCGCCGCATAGACGTCGCCGTGGTTGTCCTGGAAGGTAACGTCGCTGACCGTGCCGCCAACCAGCATGTCGCCGTCATAGGAGAAGTTCGACCCCTCGAGCACGATCTTGTTATGGGACTCTGTATCGACATAGACAGCCTTGCCGGAACGCTCTGTTCTCAGCTCAAGCGAGCTTTCGTTGTAATATTGATCGAGGGATTCGTAGTTCAACTGGCTGGTAAAGGTCGCTTTGACCATGGATGCTTCTCCTTCTTTCGACAAAAAAAGCGGGCGGCTCATGGCCGCCCGCAGGTACTACTCGATGACCCGCACGACGACCCGGTTCTTCGGGTTGACGATCACGCGGTGCCGGTTCACGACCGCATAGGCGTAGCGGTTGTCCTCCGGCACCGGAGTCAGCATGACGCGGTCAGGCAGGACATGGCCGACGCGGATGCGTTCCTTGATGACGACATTCTGCTCAACGGGCTGTTCCTGAACGTAGGTGACAACGCGATCCGGCGGCGGGTCGATTGCCGCACCGAGAGTGAGGCCGACGGCACCGCCAATAACGGCTCCAACCGGACCACCGACAACGGCTCCTGTGGCAGCGCCGCCGACGAGACCGGTCACCTTGCCTCCGTTGTCTCCCGCATAGGCAAACGTGCCGGCCGACAACGATGCGACGGCGGCGATAAGAACTGTTGCTTTCATGGCCAAGCTCCTTGGTTGATTTGCCAATGAGCGCCAAACGACATGTTTGTAGCTAAGTTCCAAAAAATAAGCGGGTTGCCTAATAAAAAAGCGTTGTCAGCGTTTTGTATGTAAATTGTCAGCAAACAGTCAGTTTAGGCGATCAGTAGAAGTATGCGAGTCCATGTGTTTCCGACTACCAAGCCGAGTGAAGCCCTGCATCCTATGGAATATTGATAACTCAGAGCTGTATTTTCAAAGGGTTGGAACAAATGGATTCTCAGCGACATTTGTAGACCGAGACACGCCAACGGGGACAACCACATGGCTAAGGGATACAAGTATTCATCCACCCAAGCGCGGCTTCAGCCCGTAGCCGCAACCGTAATTTTTACGGCCCTTGCAGTTGCGGCGATCCTGCTCGGTTCGGTCGGCATGAAAGCAACCCCCGTCGTCGACGGAGCCTATGAAATCAACGCCGGCGGATGAATTGGCTCTGGGCATTTTGGCCGGTGCTCGGGATCAGTCTCGCGATGGCTGCATCACGGGAAGCAGGAAGCGCCTGATCCCTGCCGTATGTCGCCGAAATTGACGCAGTCGAGGCCGGAGCCGCCCGCGCACGCGTCGGTGCAACGGCGGACAAGGCTTTTCAGCCTGACTACAAGCGCCTTGAGTTCCCTCTTTTTCGCTCGGACCCCGTCGAGATATGACTGGCGACGTCTCGTGTCTCGGAACAGTCGCGGTTCTTGCTAACCGAGAGATCAAGCGGCACCCGGACGCGCTCGATCAAAAACCGAATTGCCTGCGTTGGTCGTCATTCCGGGGCGTCAAGGGAACTCCATTCTACCGGATGGCGGAGAAGCGCTCGTCGGCATCGTTCGAAGCGTCGCCCTCCGATGTCGTGCGCATCGTCTGACTTTGCAGGCCGGTCATACGGTTGGGCAGCCCAGAACAGCGGCTGCCGCAAGCCGTTCTTCCGTCGACAGGGACGGCTCCCTCCGACCCGGTGGTGAGGCCTCCCCCCGAGGCGATGAGCATGAAGAGCGAGGCCGCTAGGGAAAGGGCAAGCTTCACGCCGGGGCGGAGGCCCGTGGAATGATGCACATCTCGATCCGCGATGTACTGCCGATAGTAGAAGCCGGGCGACTCCGCCTCGACAAGGTTCCTGAACATGGCTTCCGAAACGCCGTCGTGAACGGCGCAACGATTGTTGTGGAACCAAACGCGTAGTGTTCCGCTCGGCCTATAATATGCTGCCGACGCGATCAGCCGAGAATGCAAGGCGACGCATTCCATGATGCCGCTTCCCTTGTGCCAGTCGATTCATGCCCGCGGAGGAGCCTCATTTTTGTCGGTCGCGCACCGACTGTCGCGGACCAGATCGCCCCTGCATCCATCAGCCCTTTGGAATGCGAAGCGGTGCCGGCGACAGTCCCGGTTGAACCACGCTCAAGAAGCAGGCTGAACCGTTCTTGTTCCGAAAATCGGAGATCAACTATTCACCGCTTTTGTAAAAGAACGAGAGTGCGTACAAGAAACCACGGAGCACTCTACCATCGGCCACGTTTTGGTGGCGATTGCAACGGAGTCCGCCGTCGTGTCGCTTTGTATCGAGGAACCGCATAAAAATAGGCCGACGACCTGCGCTGGCTCGTGCGGATGCGAGGACCAGGGCTATCCGCTCGGCAAACCCACGAGCGCCACTGAAATCGCGGAGCGCTGCGCCGAAGAAGCCCTCTGGCGCAGGCCGTGTGATCCCTGTGGCCAAACCGACCTAGGTTAAGGTGCCGGTCGAGAACGGCTTCTTGCGGGTGGAACCGTCCCGTCAGGCCGAGGGATTCACAAACGGAACCTTGATCGGCGCACGTGGGTTTAGACGACAGCCCACCAAGCGCAGTTCGTCGCGCTCGGTTCAGTTGCCAAGGAGCGCAACTCGCATCATATATTTGCATGCTCCGCCCACGCCGCTCCCGGAGACCGCATGTGAGGTCGCCAAGCACAAAGCTTCCTGACACGGACGCGTCCAGGCGACTGGCTTTGCTCGAGTCCTACGGCGTCTCCCAGACCGCTCCGGAGGTGGATTTCGAGGATGTCGCGGCCATCGCCGCGGGTATCTGCCGTGCACCCATCGCGTTCGTCAGCTTCTTCGACGACAAGCGGCAGTGGTTCATGGGCATGATCGGCTGCGACGTTCGCGAACTTCCGATCGAACAATCGATCTGCTTCAACACGCTTGCGGATTCCGGGCTGTCGATCGTCCGCGACCTCTCCGCCGATCACCAGACGTGTGACAGCCCGTTCGTGACGGATGCGCCACACGCGAGGTTCTACGCGGCAACGCCGTTGAGCGCTCGGGACGGAACGATCATCGGTTCGATCGGTGTCCTGGACGTGTCGCTCCGAACCGAGAGGCTGGACGAACGTCAGACACGGGCACTTCACGCATTGGCGCGCCAGGTTATGTCCCGACTTCGCGAGCGCAGCCAGCCTGGGAGGACCGGACCAAGGCCTCACACCGACCGCAATCTGACGTCCTTTAATACCAGCAACGCCCTGCTGACTCATGGGTCCGACAAGGTCGGCGCATTCGATGTCGACATTGGCACAGGCGTAGCCGCCGTGTCGGCTAGCTTGTGCCGGATTTTCGGCATCCCCATAGCCAAAGCCTATTCCGTGACCTCGCTCGACGAGTTCACCGTTCCCGAAGACCGGGAGATCAGTGCCACCGCCTGGGAACGTCGTGACGCTTCCGCGTCGACCAACATGGTATACCGGATCAGGACACCGGCAGGCGAACTCAAATGGATCGCCAGGAGCGCCGTCATCGACCTCGACGATTTCGGCTCGCCCGCACGCATGATCGGCACGGTGCAGGATGTCACCGAGCAGAAAAAAGCGACCATCCGCATGGAGGCCAAGATAAGCCTGGGCGATCGTCTTCGCGAACTGGACGACATTCAGTCGGTCGTGCTGGTCGCCTCCGATCTCATGGCGAAGTCGCTGGATGCGATCCGGGCGGGATTCGGGATGGTCGATCCCGCGGCCGAGACGATCACCGTGCAGAACGAATGGTTGGCACCCGGCACGTCAAGCGTCACTGGGACCCACAAGTTCCGCGACTACGGCGATTACATCGACGACTTGAAGAACGGCCAGCCGGTCCTGATCATGGATGTCACCCAAGACCCCCGCACGCGTGACAAGCCCGAGCGATTTCTGTCTCTGGGGGTTCGGTCGATGGTCAACCTGCCGATCATCAACCACGGACAATTGCAGCTCGTCGTGTTTGTCCATCATAGCCATCCATACGCCTGGTCGGAGGAAGAACTGGTGTTCATTCGAAGCTTCGGAGACCGGGTGCAGCTCGCGATAGCTCGCATTCAGGCCGAGCATGACCAAGAGACACTTAACCGCGAGATCGGCCATCGTTTGAAAAACACGTTCGCGATGGTCCAGGCGATCGCCCATCAGACGCTCAGAGGTGTTTCGGAAAAACATCTCGTCTCGACCTTCGCGCATCGACTGGCGGCACTGAGCGGCGCGCACGACATTTTGCTAAGTGGCGATCACCAGGGGGCGACCGTGCGAGAGGTCGTCGAAGGCTTCGCCAAAACGCTGTCGGTTGAAAGCCGCGTCGACATCGTAGGACCAGACGTGACGCTCGGTTCGCGCGGCACGCTGTCTCTGTCGCTGCTGCTCCACGAGCTTGGCACGAACGCCATCAAATACGGCGCTCTTTCGAATGAATATGGCCGCGTGCACGTCTCATGGAAAGTGGAAGGCGAACACGAGGCAGCCGAGTTCCGTCTCGTCTGGAGGGAGGTCGGCGGGCCTCAGGCGCGTGAACCGGAACGAAAGGGCTTTGGGTCCAAATTGATTGGAATGGGATTGATCGGAACTGGCGGCGTGATCACGCATTACGGTGAGGACGGCTTCTCCGCGGAGATGACCGCCAACCTGCAACAATTGGAACGAGCGAATTAGGAGATGGGTCAGTCGAAGCCCTTAGCCCGCCCCGTGGTGCTGATCGTCGAAGACGAACCTCTTCTGCAGCTGATGGCGATCGATGTCGTCGAGGACGCCGGTTTCGACGTGGTCGAGGCCACGGACGCCGACGAGGCGATCAAAATACTCGAAGCCCGCAACGACATCCGCATCGTGTTCACCGACGTCGACATGCCGGGATCGATGGACGGCATCAAGCTTGCGATGGCGATACGCGACCGATGGCCCCCTATCAAGATCATCGTGACCTCCGGCTATGCGCGGTTTTCCAACCCTGTCCTGCCTGAAGGCGCGGTGTTCTTCGCCAAACCCTACGACATCGACAAGGTCACTGCGCAACTGCAGGAGATGGGACGTCAGTGAATGTCATCGGACGCAGCGGGATAATGTCCGATGGCGCTCTGAGTGACAGTGGATGGCAATGGGAGGGCGTTAACATGGACGTGGTGACAGATCATTGGCCGGACCCCTCTGTGGGCTACTGATCCTGAACTTCCGAGCGTTCGGCGAGCGTCGCGCCGCCGATGCGGACCCGACGTGACGTGACGGGGCAAGGCCTGACGACCCAAGCCAAAGACCCGTGCGGCCATCTCAGTTCCGCTTGGTGGACAACAGGCCTTGCTCGGACTGTTCAAATCCGCATGACGATTGTCCTTGCAAACCCAACTTTGATGTTTGCGAAAAGACGCTTTGCCGATACTCCTGCCGTGTCGGCCCGGTTTCCTGTGCCCTGACGGAAGGCAGCCAGTGAACGAACTCATCAGGCCGGATTTCTCAGCCATCTATCCCGACGACCTGTCCCGACGTCCCGCGCCCGCCGTTGACGCCTCGCAGGAAAAGTCCGCACTGCTCGAACTTGCCAAGCAGATGCACGACGACCCGGCCGAAATGCTGCCGAAATTCGTCGAATTCGCGATGGAGCTGACGGGAGGCATATCCGCGGGGCTTAGTCTCCTGGAGACGTACGGTCCGGAGCAGGTGTTCAGGTGGCATCATCTGCGAGGCCTTCTGGCCGAGTTCGAGGGCGCGACGACACCGCGGGACTTCTCGCCTTGCGGTATCACGCTGGATAGGGACGCACCCACCCTGGCTGTTCACCCGGAGCGCTACTACGACTGGATTCCGCAGCACCTCTCGCTGCCGGAGGTTATGCTCGTGCCGCTTCATGTCGGACGGCGCGAGCCGCTCGGAACCCTGTGGATCGTCGGACAGGGGGCAGGCCATTTTCACGCGGGGCGCGCGCGATGGAGGAACTCGCCACGTTCATCGGCATCGTGCTCAAGACTTTGCGAACCGAGCAGGAATTGCAGCGGTCGCTCGAGCAGCGGGAGACGCTGATACGGGAGATGAGCCACCGCCTCAAGAACGTTTTTGCCATCGTCGACGGCATGATCCGGATGACCGCGAGGGGAAGCGAAACCAAGCAGGAGATGGCCGACACGCTTTCGGGCCGCCTCCACGCGCTTGCCGAGGCCCACTCTCTTGTACGCCGCAGCTTCAGCGAAGTGGCGGGTGTCGCCACCGACATCGGCGAAGTGCTCAGGATCATTGTGGAGCCGCACGAGAACCGTTGCTCCGCCAAGAAGAAGTTCTCATTCGACGGGCCCCTGGTCGCTTGCGGAGAACAAGCGATCCAGGGTCTCGCCCTCGTCTTTCACGAGCTTGCTACCAACGCCGCCAAATATGGTGTCCTTGGTGCCGACGAAGGGCAGGTTGCCGTGTCCTGGCGGATCGATGGAGGAGATGTCTTGGTCCATTGGTCGGAGCGTGGCAGCCCTCCCATTGGCCGACACCGGCCAACAAGGGGTTCGGCAGCACCCTTGTTCAGTCCACCGTCGAGCGGCAATTCAGGGGCGCTCTCGACTACGAATGGTCGCGCGACGGCCTGACGGTGAACATCTCCCTGCCACTCGCGGCTGGAGAGCTGACTTGAGCCGTCGCTCGCCGGGCTTACATAGACAATCTCCCAGGTCGCCCATGCCAATCGAGCGGAACCAAACTCGGTTCACGCGATTTCTGCCGCATGGACAAGCACATTCGAACATCCAACGCGCCCGGCCGCTCTCGTAGTCGACGACGAGCCGCTGATCCTCATGCACATAGCCGACATCATCTCCGATGAAGGATACGGGGTCACCGAAGCAGCGAGCGCGGAAGAAGCCTACCAAATCCTCATCGAACATAGACTTCGAACTTGTTTTCACCGACGTACAGACCGGCGGCCCGATCGACGGCTTGGAACTCGCCCGCGAAGTATCTCGACGCTGGCCTCATATTTGCGTCGTGGTCGCCTCGGGTGCCACTTGCCCCAGGCCGGGCGACCTTCCTGACGAGGCGGTTTTCCTGCGAAAGCCGATTTCCGCGGCGCTCGAGCACAAGGTGATCCTAGAGCGCTGTCGACCAAAGGCTGGAGGAAATCCTCACGAAGGTATGAAGGCCGCAAAGTCTACGACAGCGGCGAAGCCACGTTTTCGCTTCCAAAGAGCGCTTCTTCTCCTGGGCAGCGACGATCAAACGGTTTGGATAGCCATCATGGAAGGGGATGCACTTCCAACCCGCACCTACAATGACACGATCAAGGAAGCATCGGTCGGATGACGAGATCACGGAGGCAATGATTCCCTGGTAGTAACCGTGCGACCCGCATGCGTTGACGGAAGGAGATTCGATTGGCAACAGGCGAAATTTCCAAGGGCGACAGACCTGGCGCGACAGTGTCCTTCGAATACGACCGCACGACGGTTCAGCGCTTTCGCAAGGCCTTTCCCCGGGCGCGCTGGGACGACCTCAGGAACGTCTGGTTCGTTCCCGGTACGACCGCCTCCCGCCGCATCCGTCGGTGGCTGGACCTCGAGGCAAGCGCGCGCGACGTCTATGCCGACGCCAGGGGACGCGACGCGTTCGCTTTCGAGCCGATCTTAAGCAAATACCTCGAACCTGGGGACGACATCGTCATCAGGACGCCCTATTCGCGAACCGTGGTGGCGGAGCTGCAAAACGTGCCGTTCGCGGCATGGGACGACCAGCGGCGAGCGTGGCGCGTGCCGTATCGATCCCTGGATGACTTACGATCCCGGTGGCCCACGATCGAGGCCGCGGCGATACGCAACGAGCCGGAGGAGAAACGACGGCGGCTGTCGCAGGCGAAGGCCACGGACGAGTTCGAGACGGCGAGGCAGCGTGCCGCCGAACGCCGGCGACGGAGGTATCCGCTTCCGTCCGACGATCTTCCGCCACCTGAGCGACCGGTGACCACAGGCCAATACGGGATCATCGCGTTCACCGAAATCACGGGAGAACTGGCGGACCCCGAGGTGGTGCGCCAGTTCTACAATCAGGGTACTCCCGGGCTTTCCGACTTGATCTGGGGGACCTGGCGCGTTCCGTCGCTTGGCGAGCTTGTAGGGACATGGCCGTCCAAACCGCCCGACACGTGCCAACGTGAACGCGGCTGGTGGTTGCCCACGAAGGAAGAACTTGTCGCCGCCAGAAAAGCTGCGCGGTCGCGAGAAAGGCGAAAGTCGCGCACGCCGCATGACCTTACGCCGTCTGGTGCAGTTTGACATCGTCATCCGGTCACGGTCCGCCATCGCCCCGCCGTGCAGAGCTGGAACAGAAGTCGGCATTGTCTGTTAATGACACTGACAAACTTGCGGCTTTGAAGATGTGGCCACCCGAGGAATCGACCGTGCCGGCAGTCGTCAACTCATTGAGCGCGGCCTTTCGGCGAGCCTCTTCGTTCGTCTCATGGTTCTCGGGGCATCATCTTACGCTTGCGGTGATGGGGGCGATGACGATCGGGTGGACATCATACGGTTTCGCATGCGGTTTCGCCGTCAAATGGTTTATGATATCGAATACCTTGTGCACCGTCGGGTCGTTTCTGATCTTGGTGATGCTCCAGCACTCGAGACGCCGTGAGACGTTGGCGATCCAGACCAAGCTCGATCAGTTGATCTTCGCGAGTGACGCGAAGAACGACTGGATCGGCGCGCAGAGGCACGAAGCTGACGTGATCGAGGACATGCGATTGAAGCATCACGGAAGCCAGTGACCGTCAGGCCGCCCTCGGATTTGAGCTGGTCTTCTCATCTGCCCGCTCGGCCGCGCAGTCGGATTCCTTGGCGAGGGTCTCGCTCATTTCCCGAAGCTCCTTCTCGTCGAGCTTTTCAATTCCGACAAACTTGTTCGCCGCCTGCGAAGACAGGATCAGTTCGTCGAGCTTCGCCTGCAACGCCTTGCCGTCCCTGTTCTGGCTGTTTTGAAGCACGAACACCATCAGGAACGTGATGATCGTCGTGCTCGTATTGATCACGAGCTGCCACGTCTCGGAATAGTTGAAAAACGGCCCCGTGACCGCCCAGACGAGAACGAGGACGACTGCCGCCACGAAGGTGACGGGTTTGCCGGAAGCTGAGGCGATCGCGCTCGCAAATCTCGAGAAAATGCTGGGCTTGCTCGACATCTGGTCACCATCTCGACAAGAAACATTCCTTGGGTGACATTGAAACGCCCGGCAACGGGGCACCGTTCCGCCCCGGATCTGGGAAGTCGTATTCGGTGCGGTATCGCTCAGAGCTTCCGCCTTGGACCGGTTGCCGCGGGTTCTATTGAACCATGTATTCTTTCTGGCTTGGAACTATCTCGGCTCGTCGGCGTTCTCCGTCCCGGAAAAAACCCACACATGCGATGGGACCAATGACGGACGACGAAAACGATGATGGCAACCTTGAGGAAGCCCAAGCCACGCACCTGCGCCCGGACGCCCGACGGGAGAGGACGGACATCCTCTTTCGAGAAGTGGCGCGCGCCGAGGCCGTCAAGCGCCACGAAAAGACCGAACGCCTGAAGCACGCGCGGTTGGAGGCGGCACGAGATGGCATATGAGAATTCGGCTCTGGGGGAAGGTTTATTGAGTTCGCCCGTTACCCGCCGGTTCGACAAGGTCGTAGGGTTCAAGATGGGAGGCGAATGGCTGGCCGTCGACAACGCGCTGGACGTCGTGCGCATGCTGGCGGATGCGTGGCCAGACAGATCGGGTCCGTCATATAGGCGGGCGTTGAGCGCATGTCGTGCATATCTCGATCATGACGGCTCGCCAATCGCCGCAAGAGCTGCTTTCACCGTAGCGGTGATGGAACTTGGCCTGCCTTTCAGGTTGTTCGACGACATGATGGCCTTCATGGATTTTCAGGTCGAAGTTATGACCGAGGAAGACATCCGACGCAGCGCGGTTTGACGAGGCCGGTTTCCGGCACCCGCGCTGGAACATCCGCTTTCCGAGGCAGTTGTCGGAACATGCAAAACTCTCAAAAGACAGACATCGTGCGGCAAGAAGAGCTTCGGGAACTCGTCGATTTCGAGGTCGCGGACATCGTCGCCACAGGAAACGAACAAGGTTATTCCGCCCAGGAAGTGCTGGCGGCATTGACGGCCTCCGTGGCCGCAAGTTCGGACGCGCACGAACAAGACCCCGACGCGACGGACGATCCTCTCGTCGACACGGAAAAGACTCCCGATTTGGGCGCGTTATCGGAGGGCACTTCTGCCAAAATCGATCCCGGCATCGGATAAAGATGTCCTTCGGCCTCCCACCCGATCCCTCTAATATATTTCAATAAACGAGACGGCATGGAACTTGATCAATTGCGCCGCATGTTGGACGAATTGGAGCCGGGAATGTCGATGACCATTCCAAAGGACTGGATCAGCGCGAACGTGGCGGGCGAAGACGAGACCGAGCGCGACGTGAACATGATTGAATTCGTCCTCGGGTACAATTGCACATGGGAACGTGACCCTGAAGGAAAGCGCCTCACTTTCGAGAAACAGCCTTCCACCGCATAGCAGGTCTAACAGGCCCGGGGAGCGAAAAGACCCGCCTCTTTGAACAAGCGCTTCAAGATGTGGAGCGCGTTTGTGCGTTGCACTGTTGATGTCGGAGGCCCAGCCTTCGACACGGGTTCCGATTTACGGCGCACGTTCGCCACGAATGGTCCTCGTCCAGCCGGAACGATAAGACCCGTCTCATTAGGCGTTGAATGGAGGGTCCACTAATCTTGTGGTCGTTAACCCGCGCCGCGGTTATTTCGCCCTGCGGGAATTCGCGTAGACAAGGATCGACGTTACGATGTGCGAACGCAGCCGGTGACAACGTGATGAGACAAATAGCGGATGCCCGACGCACCTTGCATCCGCTAAGCAACACCGCAAGGTCTTTCAGTCGGTCGGTTTACGCTGAGTTCTCGTTTTCGTACTCTTCCGTGGCCGCCAGAGCCATGACTGGCGCTGTAAACGCGTACTTCAGCCCGGTCGCGGCTTAATCGACCTCGACTTTGCCGCCGGTCTGCGCTGCCAGCGCTTTTTCCATCATCTGCGAACCAAACCCGGCCTTGTCCGGCGGCTTGACGGCGGGGCCATCTTGCTCATCCCAGCGGAAGACGAGGTCGCCATTGGATATCTCCCACGTGACATGCACTCGTCCTTCAGGCTTGCTTAGCGCACCGTATTTGACCGCGTTCGTGCTCAACTCGTGCACGGCCATCGCGATCGCCAACGCCGGCTTAGCGGACAAATCAAAAGGCGGACCTGATATCCGGAACCGCGGCTGGGCCATGTCTTCAAACGGCGCAATCGTCGTCTTCACCAAATCCATTAGAGAGGAGGTCTCGTGGTCGCGTCTCAGCACCATGAAGGCATCGCTTATCGCCGCCAGTCTATTGCTGTAAGCAGCCAAAGCGTTCGGCATCGTGGTCGTTCCCCGGAACGTTTGTGTTGCCACCGCTTGGACGACCGCGAGAACGTTCTTGATGCGATGACTCATCTCGGCTTCGAGCAGTTCACGCTGCTGGCGCGCTACCACCAGCTCGTCCATGAAACCGTCGATCGCCGCGCCGATCGCGCCAAGCTCGTCTCCGCCAGGCCGCATCCCGGTGCGGACTTCAGTTTTGCTGTCTCGCCATGCGTTTAGGGCACCCAATATGTGATTTACTGGCTTCTGGATGGCGAACCGATTGGTTTGCCAAGCCAGAAGAAGGGAACCGAAGACGGCGATAACGGTCGCAATGATACTGAATATCATGGCTTGCCTGATAGAGGAGAAACTGTTTTCCACAGACAGACCTTCGCTGACATAGATGCCTTTGCCGGGTGCGTTTTCGGGGAAATATGCAAGCAAGCGACGCGTGCCGTCCTGGCTCGTCAGCTCAATCGTCCCAGGCGAGCCTGCATTGACCAGATATCGGTACTGCCCAGGAATCCGTGTGCCGACAAAGCGCTCCGGGTAAGGGAAGCGGGCGAGGATGACGCCGTCGCGGTCAGCGACGGTCAGCGCCGCCCCAGGATCGAACTTGCGTGCCTCGACCACCTTCTGAAGCCAGCCCAGGTCGAGCGATAGGGCGACGACGCCGATGGTTTTTCCGGATGGGTCTTTCAAGGGAGCAGCCAACGGCAGCAGGGCCTGACCGGTGACGCGGCTCTTGGTGTATACGCCCACGACGAAGCCGTCGGAACTCAGGGCATCCTTAAAATACTGCCTGTCGGCCAAGGATATGCCCACACCCTTTTGGTCGTGCCGACATTTTACCAGCCCGTCCAGGCCTATGACGCCGACCGACTGAACTCCGGAAATCCTCGCGACAGCGTTGGCCAGCAGCCGGCTGCACCGAGCAGCGTTGTATTCCTGGACGGAGGGTGCGGATGAAACGGTGTAAAGCACGTTTTCCATACCACTGAGGATGCGCTGCATTTCCAGCGCCGCCAGTTGACCGGTCTGGAAGGCACGATCGCGCACTTCGCGTTCGCGCGCCTCATGCAGCGCATAGAGATTGTAAAACAGTACCGCGACCACGGGAAACATGGCCGCAAACATCAGGAGAAGCAGACGCCGCGAGAGCCGAATTCTTGCCATATGACCCCGCCGAGTATGATGCGCGTACGCTCGGACATTATCGAAGATGAAAGCAAACACAACGGACCCAAACCTGAGGGCAGTTCCTTCCTTCTAAGTGCCTCCGTTGTGCAACAAGCAGTCTATTCAATATTGCTAAAGATGCTACAACACGTCAGCGGGGTCGCGACCGAACACGCGATTAACCTGCGGAGATGGCATGAGCGGTGATGCGAAACTCGAGCTGGCCTTAAGAGCTGCGAACATCGGCATCTGGGATTGGGACCTGCGAACCAACAAATTCGACTATTCCGATCGGGCGAGATCAATCTTCGGCTTCCCCCCGAGCGGAGAGATCACCTACGAAATGGTCCGAGCCGTCACGCATCCCGATGATTTTCCTTACACCTCTGCGCAGGCGAAGCGGGCGCGCGACCCCGCTTTGCGTGAAGACCTGCCATTTGAATACCGCATCTTGCGGGCTGACACTGGCGAACTGAGGTGGGTGCGGGCGGAGGGTAACGCGGTCTTCGAGACCCACCGTGGCACGGTCAAGGCCATTCGTTATATCGGCTGCATCCAGGACATAACGGATACCAAGCGAGCCGCGGCGGCCCTTGTAGAGAGCGAACGCAGACAAAGGCTCGCGATCGAGGCCGCCGGTATGGCGGTCTGGGAGATCGACCTTCGGACCAACATGCTTGCGAACTCCCCCGATTTGAAACGTCTTTTCGGCTTCGCGGCTGAAGAGGAGCCGACGTTGGAAGACTTCAGACGGTGCTACGCGCCGGGCGAAGATGGCAAGACAAGGGAGGCGGCGCTTGCTGCTTTGGATCGGGGAGAGAGCCATTTTGAAGCTGAGTTCCGGATCAACAGGAAGGACGGCGAGGAGCGATGGCTGCTGCTGAGGGCGGAAATTCTGCTGTCTGACGCGGGAGAGCCGCAACGCGTCGTCGGTGTCGTAATGGACATCGACGAGCGCAAGCGCAACGCGGAACGGCAGGTCCTGCTCATGCGGGAGCTTAACCACCGCGTGAAGAACTCACTGAGTGTCGTTCAGTCCATAGCCGGGCAGACGTTTCGGCAGGGAAGCGACATGTCAGCCAGCCTCGAGGCGTTTCGTTCGAGATTGCGAGCACTCGCAGACGCCAACGACATTTTGGTGCAAAGCGAGTGGACCTCCTTCGACCTCGAGACACTGATCGACAAAGTGACCTCTCCCTACCGGACCCGGGGGCCGGACCCATTCACGATCACCGGATCGCATATTCTTATCCCCCCTCGCCACAATGTGTCTCTTGCCCTTGCGCTGCATGAACTCGCGACCAACGCGGCCAAATACGGTGCCCTGGCTGCTCCCGAAGGGAAGGTCATGATCCATTGTCGAAGCAACGAGGAAACCGCGTCGATCGAGTGGCAGGAATCCGGCGGGCCACATGTGACGGAAACGAGCCGCCAAGGCTTCGGACTGCAGCTCCTTACAAAGGTGTTGGCACCCGCTTTCAGCAAGATGGAATACGATTTGCGTCCCGAAGGCGCACGCTGCCGCATCGAATTTCGTCTGTGAGACATAGAGGGGCCGAAAGGTCGCGGCAGGCCATCGATGTTGTCTAGAAGAAATCCTTCGAACATGGGCATCCGCGATCTGCGAGGAGTGCGAAGCGCTCGGCCGGACGGGATAGGAACTCGCCTGCCATTTCGTTGGCCATGAGGAGAAACCGAAAAAATCCTCATGTCTTCCTTGCCGCCGCGTTCGGTTGACACGGCCGAGCCTTCGACTGGAAAAGGCTCGGCGCTGCCGAAGGTTCCGAAAATCGTGATGCCGAGAACGGCCGAATTTTTGCAAACCTTGAGGGTTCCGATGCGCGCCCCAGCGTGGCCTGCCGGGAACAAGGGGCGCGATCGGCGGTTTCCCTAGAACAGACGAAGGAAGGAGATCATCATGGCTCTCAACAGTCCAAAGGACGGCGCACCAGGTACCACGGAGCAGTCGCCCCGGTGGGAAGGACCCCAGGCAAGTACCCCGCGTGGTTACATGCCCGCCAAGGACGATCCGAATGTCGACCGGGATGCCGCTGGCGAAAACTTGCAGGACCCGCGTAAACGCAACGTCTCCGACGCGATGAAGACGCGCGGCGACAAATGAACCTTACGGGCC
>NZ_JBFUFK010000076.1:0-24837 GCF_056403475.1 Rhizobium sp. P2_G9
GGGCCAGACCGTGCTGGTCGACGACCCCTGCTATTTCAATTTCCACGCCCTGCTGCGTGCCCACCGCGCCCATGTCGTCGGCATTCCCTTCACGCCGTCGGGGCCTGATCTCGACCGGTTTGCCGAAGCGCTTGCTGCGCACAAGCCGCGCCTCTACATCACCAACTCGGCGCTGCACAATCCGACCGGCGCGACGCTTTCGACGGTGACCGCCCACCGCCTGCTGAAACTCGCCGACCAGTCCGGCCTGACGATCATCGAGGACGATATTTTCTCCGATTTCGAGACGTCGCGCGCCCCGCGGCTTGCAGCCCTCGATGGGTTGAGCAGCGTCGTCCATATCGGCAGCTTCTCGAAAACGCTGTCAGCCTCGGTGCGTACCGGCTTCATCGCCGCCCGCCCGGATTGGATCGAGGCGCTCGTCGATCTGCGCATCGCCACCACTTTCAGCGGCGGCCGGCTGGCGCAGGACATGCTGACCATGACGCTACGCGACGGCAGCTACCGCAGGCATGTCGAGGCGCTGCGTACACGCCTCACTGACGCCATGGGCGAGACGATCGCACGGCTTGAAAAACTCGGCATCATACCCTGGCTGAAACCGTCGGCCGGCATCTTCGTCTGGGCGCGGCTGCCGGATGGCATCGACGCCGCCGACATCGCCCGCGCCTGCCTCGCCGACGACATCGTGCTCGCCCCCGGCAACGCCTTCAGCCTGTCGCAGACCGCCAGCGGTTTTTTGCGCTTCAATGTGGCCCAATCCAGCGACAAGAGGATTTTCCAGTCGCTGGACCGGGCGCTGGGCGCCAAGCGGTCGGCTTAATTCATGCGCGCGGCAATCACCCGGCCAAAGCCACGGCATCGGCACCGGCCGGAATGCGCATCGGCGATGACGGATCGGTCGCCGCCCGCCAGACGGCCTCTGCCACGTCGATCGATCGCGTGAGCGGGGACGGATCCTGCTCCCATCCTGCAAACACACGCTGCACCAGATCGCCATAGGGCTCCGGAAAGCCGCCCTGCATGCGGGAGCGCGCATTTTCCCCGAACCGGGTCTCGGGCGACCGGCCGGGCAATACGATGTGCGCGCGGACACCGAACGGTTCCAGCTCCAGCGCCAGCACTTCGGTGAAGGCGTTCACCGCCGCCTTGCTGGCGGTATAGACGGAAAGCAGCGGCAGCGGCTTCAAGGTGACGCTCGACGTGACGTTGATGACGACGCCGGCCTTCCGTTCCCGGAACTGCGGCAGCACTGCCTGGGTCATGGCCATCGTACCGAGCGTATTGGTTTCGAACAGGTCACGGGTGACATCCATCGATGTGCCCTCGAGCGCATTCAGCCAGCCGATCCCGGCATTGTTGACGATGACGTCGACCGGCCCCGCGGCCTCGACGGCGGTGTGAATGCTCTGGGGATCGGTGACGTCGAGCGGGATGATCTTCAGATGCTCGGAGCGAGGCAGGACATCCTCGCGGGGGTCACGCATCGTCGCAACGACCTTCCAATTCCGTTCGAGGAAATATCTGGCGGTGTCGGCGCCGAATCCGGACGAGCAACCGGTGATGAGGACGGTTTTCATGGCAGTTCCTTCTGTGCTGTGTACGGATTGGAATCTAGATCTCGCGGGCCGGACTTGCTATAATCGAAAGTCCAGTTAGCATTCGCAAGAGTCTTGAAATGGTCGATCCGTTTGCCGAAGTGGTGACATTGCTCCAGCCCAGCGCTGCCTTCTCAAAGATGGTCAGCGGCGCTGGCGCATGGCGTGTCGAGCGCCAGGACGCCGGGCAGCCCTTTTACTGCGCCATTCTCGAAGGCTCGTCCCGCCTCGCCATCGACGGGCAGGAACCAATCGAGCTTGGCGAAGGCGATTTCGTCCTGATCCCGGCGGTCCATGGCTTCGTGATGTCGAGCCTCGCGCCGACAGCGGACGGTAGAAATCCGCTCTCCATTACCCATCTTCCCGGTGAGGTGAGGCTCGGCGATCCTGATGCTCCGATCAATGTCCGGCTGCTGGTTGGCCACTTCGTTTTCGGCTCGCCCGATGCGGCCCTGCTCGTGTCGCTGCTGCCGAAACTCATCCATGTGCGTGGTGAAAGACGGCTCGGCATGATCGTCAAGCTGCTGGGGGACGAGGCCCGCTCCGAGCGGCCGGCGCGGGAGGCGATCCTGACACGCCTTATGGAGGTTCTGCTTGTCGAGGCGCTACGCTCCACTGCCGGGACGTCGACCTCCCCTGGTCTTCTGCGCGGCCTTGCCGACGAGCGCCTGGCGGCCGCGATTCGCCTGATGCACGAGAAGCCGACACATGACTGGACGGTGGAGCAATTGGCGCAGGCGGCCGCTCTTTCCCGGTCCGCATTCTTCGATCGCTTCCGACGCGCGGTGGGTATAGCGCCCATGGAATACCTGCTGTCATGGCGCATGGCACTGGCGAAAAACCTGCTGCTTCGCGGCAGGACTGGTGTGAAGGAAATTGCCGAACGTGTCGGATATGGCTCCGCAAGTGCATTCAGCGTTGCGTTCACGCGCTTCGTCGGATTGCCGCCGACGCACTATGCGCGCGAGACGGCGGAACGATAAGCCGACTGTGCTCGGATTGTCAGTAAAGCCCTCGCCCTATCTCGCCGAATGTCGTCCGCACGCTTGGAGGAACCAACCGGACCTTGTCGAATTCTACCGACAGAAATGAGGAGGCCGCCATGATCCGCAAGCTGAAATCCGGTGAATACCGTCTCTATTCGCGCAAGATCGATCCGAAGACCCACAAGCGCAGAAATCTCGGCACATTCAAATCGCGCGAGGACGCCGAGAAACACGAGCGCGAGGTGCAGTATTTCAAGCACCACTGACCCGACCGGCAAGCGGCCGCTCACGCCCCGGACATCGCCTTGGCGAAATCGATGAAAGCGCGGAGCGGCGCAGGCACCAGCCGGCGGCCGGGATAGTAGAGGAAGGGTCCGGAAAAGCTTTGCCACCAGGGCTCCAGCACCGGTTCGAGCGCGCCGCTTTCGAAATGCGGCCTCAGCCAATCCTCGAACAGCTTGATGACGCCTGTTCCGGCAATCGCCGCCGCGATCCCCAACTCCGTGGCGCCGCCGGCTTCCACCATCAGCGGGCCGGGCGGGTCGATCTTCACCACGTCGCCGTCGCGTTCGAACTCCCATTCGATGATGGCGCCGCTGGCGAACCGGCCGCGGATGCAGGCATGTGCCAGGAGGTCGCGCGGATGCTCAGGCCGTCCACGCGCTGCCAGATAGGCAGGCGAGGCGGCGGTGGCGAACTGCTGGACACGTGGACCGATCGGCACGGCGATCATGTCCTGCTCCAGCCGTTCCTCGTAGCGGATGCCGGCATCGAAGCCGGCGGCAATGATGTCGACGAAACTTTCGTCGGTGGCGATTTCCAGCCTTATGTCGGGATAGGCAGCAAGAAAAGGCGGCACGATGCGCGGCAGCACCAGCCGCGCCGCGCTGACGGGGACATTGAGCTTGAGCGTGCCGGCCGCACGGTCGCGGAAGCCCCTGACGAAGTCGAGCGCAGCGTCGATCTCACCGAAGGCAGGGCCGAGCCGCTGCATCAATCCGCGGCCAGCTTCCGTCGGCACCACGCTGCGCGTCGTGCGGTTGAAGAGCCGAACGCCAAGCTCAGTTTCAAGCCGTCGGACCGCGTCACTCAGCGCCGATGAACTCATGTCGTTTGCCCGTGCCGCCTCGCGAAAACCGCCGGCACGCGCCACGGCCAGGAAGGCATTGACATCCCCCATCTCCAACTTTCCTGGCTTCATGCCCCATCCCCTTCAACATTGTCCGGAATCCCGGACAGGCCGTCCGGATTATAGTCAGTTATCACCATACTGAGGAAGGCCTATCTGCATTCCTGTCTTTCAATCGGAGACCAGATCATGTCCAATGTTGAAAAATCCGGAACTTATGAGCTCGGCGACCGCATGGTCAACCGGCTTGGCTATGGCGCAATGCAGCTTGCCGGCAAAGGCGTCTTCGGACCGCCCAAAGATCGCGCCGAAGCCGTGGCGGTGTTGCGCGAGGCCGTGGAAAGCGGCGTCAACCACATCGACACCAGCGATTTCTACGGCCCGCATGTCACCAATGAGATCATCAGGGAGGCCCTTCATCCCTACAGGGACAACCTTGTGATCGTCACCAAGGTCGGCGCACGGCGCGGCGCCGACGCCTCCTGGAACACTGCCTTCTCGAAGGAGGAGTTGACGCAGGCGATCCACGACAATCTCAGGAATCTCGGCCTCGACGTGATGGAAGTGGTCAACTTGCGCGCCATGTTCAGCGTCCATGGGCCGGCGGAGGGATCGCTCGAGGCGCCGCTTTCGGCGCTCGCCGAGCTGCATCATCAGGGCCTGATCAAGCATATCGGCCTCTCCAATGTCACGGCGAAGCAGATCGAGGACGGCCGCAAGATCACCGACATCGTCTGCGTCCAGAACCAGTACAATCTCGCCAATCGCAGCGACGATGCGCTGGTCGATCAGTTGGCAGCGAAGGGCACAGCTTATGTTCCCTTCTTCCCGCTCGGCGGCTTCTCGCCGTTGCAGTCCTCGACGCTATCAGATGTCGCCGCTCGCCTCGGCGCGACGCCGATGCAGATAGCGCTTGCCTGGCTGTTGAAGCGTGCGCCGAATATCCTGCTGATCCCAGGCACCTCGTCGCGCGCCCATCTCCGGGAAAACCTCGCCACGGCCGACATCTCGCTTTCTGCCGAGACGATGGCGGAACTCGATGGCATTGCCGCCAGCAAAGCGGCTTGACGATGGACGGGAGACGCGGGCGGCAATTCCGCCCCGCGTCTCCCGCAGGACTTCGGACCTTGCGCAACGGTCCTCAGCGACTGTCAGACCGCCACGCCACCAAGGCCTCGGTCTCCACCACTTCTTCCCGTATCCCGGAAAATTCGGACCGGATTTCCTCGACCAGCGCGGCGGTCTTGTCGCCCATATGCGACGGCGAAGTGGAGGACATGGAGAGCGTCCGCTCGACCAGCGTCTCGACATCGATGTCTCGCCGCTCGATGACACCGAACCGCTCCAGACGGCAAAACACCGAATTGATCAGCACCGCCTCATGCCGGACCCAATCGTCGCCGCGCGCATGCGGCCCGGAATTGGCCTCGAAACCCTCGCGAACCTCCTCCCAGCGCTTGCGCCAGGCATTGGCGGGAATATCAGGGGCGGAATCATGAAACAGCGCAACGGCGCCGGTCGGTACAATCATCCCATCGAGCCGGTTGAGCGTGTCCATGCGGTCCATCCAGTGAAAGGACCGCCCCATGACGACCAGCTGGAACGAGCCCATAGCCGGATCGAGATCGTAGGAACTCCCCTGCACGAAGGTGATCCCCGGCATATCGCCTGCCATTTCCCGCCCGGCATCCAGCATATCCGTCGACGGGTCCATCGCCACGACATCGCAGCCAAGCGCGGCAAAACGGCGGGACAGGATCGCCGGACCACAGCCCAGATCGAGCACGCGGTCTCCCGGCTGCAAGCCGGCGACCTGCGCGACGCGCTGAATCAGCGCATCGGCATAGCGCACGCGGCCTCTCTCGTAGAAGGCCGCGGCAGACTGAAATCGATCCGGCTGCAACGGCGGTATTTTGAGAGTGAGCGTCTCGGAGCTTTCCACAGACAGGTCGTTCATCGGGTCATGTCCTTGTATCTCCTTGGCCGCATTGCCGCTACCTCTCTACGCCGAAGACGGCCCACCCCTCTTGAAGGAGCCTGACCATTCGAAGGAGTTGGGTGAACAGGACCTAAAACAGGGCGATGCGGGATATCGATGATGCTGCGTAAGGCGGGTCTTTTCTGCCAAAGAAGCGCAGCTCTTTCAATGTGGCAAAGTTTCAGCGATGCAGTCGATAGACAGGATTGGCGATGTTCGTGTGACGGCTCGGCCGCGTCAGCGCGCCAGACTGTCCGGCGGAGAGACGATTTTCAACTCCGCGCCATAGGCCTCCCGCAATTCATCCTGCTGCCCGGGCTGACGATCCACCCCATGATGCAGCAAGGCGGATGTGTAGCCTTGTGCATGCGTCCCCTCCACCAATGTGACATCGGCATTGCCGGGATTGCCCGAGCGCTCGAACCACTCCACGGGATAGTGAAGGAAGCTCATTTCAAAGGCTCGGTTGGTGACGCCATGGCCGACGATCACCACATCGTCGTTGCCGCTTCCGATATCATGCATGATCGTCTGGAGAAACAGACGCATCCGTTGCGCCACATCCGCCCGGCTTTCGCCGTCGGGAGGCCTGGCGTAGAATTTTCCGCTATTGTTGCGCAGCCTGGCCCATTTCTCGAATTCGTCGGGAAATTTTTGCTTCTGCTCGGCCTGATCGTAAATCTCGGTGAACAGGCCGAAATCCTGCTCGCGCAGCAGATAGTCCTCATGAACCGCGCCCACAGACTCACTGGGCAGGACTTCGAGCAAGGCATCCCTGGTCTGCCTGGTCCTGAGATAGGGCGAATACCAGATGCGGAGTTTGCGGAAACCCGGGCGCTGCGGCGCATTCAAATAGGATGCGATCGCCCGGCCGGCTTCCAATGCCTGCCGATAGCCAAACTGCGTGAGCGGCACATTGTGATCACCGAATTGCCGATAGGCTTGTTCGTCGAGGTTACCGAGGGATTCACCGTGACGAACGAGGAAGATACGCATCGAAGGTTCCGGACTGTCTGGTTTGCAACAGCTCGATCATGAACGCCGGCAAAGCTGCGGGCAACCCGTTCGTTCGATTCGCCGGCCAGCGCCCCAGATTGCGGGAGTCTCAACGAGATGATCGATCAACGACGACACCCGCGACCAACCGAATTCTTCCAGATCATCAATCTCGGTCATCGCTAGAGCATCTCTTCCTCGAATCTAACCAGGTGAGATGAATGGCGATGCAGTCCCCTGGCATGGCCCTGCCTCGGATTTTCCCGCCGAAGCTGCGCCGTCAACAAGCTCCCGCTTCAGCTGTTGGATTTCCATATGTAACTTGTCCAGCATTTTACGCAGAAGTTCCATGTTGCGCGCATCAAGTTCAATTGACCCGGCCGCCATGAATTCTTGAGAAATGCTATCCACGCTTGTTGGGATGGAGTGAGGGAACGAGACGATATTTGACATAACCCTATCCAGTTTGGGTACCGAAGTTTAAGATGAACGCGTTTTGGATCACTCGATGTGCGCGAGCGGTCCTTCTGGGAATGCTCCCCTTTCTGCATGCCATGCGCGTGGGTGCCAATTCAGCCCCTTCCGCCAAAGGCCCCGGCCAGTTTTCGGGCAAGTTCGTGGGCCGGTGAAGCCACATGCCTGCTTCCGCTGGTCGCCGGGCGCGGTGCGGCTTGAGCGGCGTCGAGCCGGAAGCGGGCGACCAGCCTGGCGAGAGTGGCGGCCTCGTCTGCCAGCCGGCTCGTCGCCGCAGTCGATTCCTCCACCATTGCCGCGTTCTGCTGCGTCACCTGATCCATTTGGTTGACAGCGGTGCTGACCTCGCCAAGTCCGGTCGACTGCTCCCGTGCCGCAGTGGCGATGGAATGAACATGCTCGTTGATTGTGATCACATGGCCCTGAATCTGGTCCAGCGTCTCGCCGGTGGCCATCACCAGCCTGACACCAGAGGTCACTGCCTCTCCGGAACGATTGATCAGTCCCTTGATGTCCTTTGCGGCATTGGCGGATCGCTGTGCCAGTTCGCGCACTTCCTGAGCGACGACAGCAAACCCCTTGCCGGCTTCGCCGGCGCGCGCCGCCTCGACGCCGGCATTGAGCGCCAAGAGGTTGGTCTGGAAGGCGATTTCATCGATGACGCTGATGATCTGACTGATTTCGCCGGAAGCCTTCTCGATCTTGCCCATCGCCGCCACCGCATCCTTGACGACGGCACTCGACTGCTCCGTGCTCCTGCGCGCCTCGTCTACCATGCGGCTCGCCTCCAGCGCTCGTGCGGTGGAACTCGTCACGGCGACGCTGATCTCTTCCAGAGCCGCGGAGGTTTCTTCCAGCGAAGCCGCCTGCTGCTCGGTGCGTTTCGACAGATCGCCGGAGGCGATCCTCATCTCACCGCCATTGATCATGTCGGTCGCCGTCCGCACCTCACCCAGCACGGAGCGCAGGTTGGCCATCGTCTGATTGACGTTGTCCTTAAGTTCACCAAAGGCGCCTTGGAACTCGCCCGTCATGCCTCTGGTCAGATCGCCCTCGGACAGCGCCGCAACGACACGGTGCGTCTCGGAGACACCACGATCGACCGAGACGATCAGTGCGTTGAGACCGACAGTGATGCGATTGAGGTCCGGATAGCCAAAATCCTCCGACGCGCGGCGTGAAAAGTCACCCGCAGCAGCGGCAGCAATGACGGCGTCGAGATTCTCCTGCATTTCGATGACCTTCAGCCGCTTCGTCGTACCTGCCGCATCGAGGTCCCTGACCTCGATGCTGTTCTGCTTGAACACCTCGACGGCGCGGGCTATCTCGCCGATTTCGTCGCTCCTGGTGGCAAAGGGGATGTTCGTATCGAGCTTGTCCTTGGCAAGGATATTCATGGTCGCGGTGATCTCGCCAATCGGCCTTGCGATCGAACGGTGACCGAAAACAGCGGCGGCCATCAGCGTCAGGATAGTCACGATGCCGATGCCGAGATTGACATGAATTGCCAGAGCGGACGCGTCCTCCGCTTCTTGCTGAGCCTCGAGCGCCATTGCCTTCGCCGCGTCCACGCCTTCGTCGATCAGCTTCGATACCTCGCCGGCAATCGCCAGCAGTTTCGCCTGGACCTCCTTCTCCGTTGCGGCAACGGGCGGATCGCCAGCATTGGGGTGAATCTTGATCTTCACCACCTTGCCCATGTCGCCGGCCGTAGCGAAATAATTTTCCGCCAGGGTTTTCAGCCGAATGACTCGATCCTTGTTCTCCTGCAGCCGCAATTCATCCAGCGCATCGTTCAAATATTTGATCACAGAGTGATGGCGTGCAGCGATGTAGTCATTGGCTGAAGCAATGTCCTCTTCGGACGTGGCAAGACGCAGATCGCGGACTCCGATTTGCATGCCGCGCAACGATGCCTTGGCATCGACCAGATCGCGCGACACGATCAGCATATCCCTCTGGTAGGTCGAACGTTCGCTGACCAGCTGAGCACCATGCCAGGCCGCAAGGAGCATCGCCGCCACAAGAAAAATGCCCAGGCCGGAGAGCATGGCCAATTTCGTGCTTATCCGAGAGAAGAGGCTTTTGAGCATTGTTCGAAATCCCGCGTTCCGGCAGCTGGAAGTCTTCATGCTCTGCTGGCCGTCATGATGAGGGAGCGATTTCATTCGATCTCTCCATGCCTCGACCGCATTCGGCACTGTCTTCGATCTCGAAGAAGGGTGCTTTTCAGCCGCGGCTTTAGTCGACAAACATCCTGTAAAAACTAATAAAAAGTTTAGTTTTGCAAGGTTGCGCAAACGATTGCGCGATCAGGATAGGTAGCGCAGAAAATGGATACGGATTTCAAGGTTTGACCTGTGGCGGCATGGAAAAGAGATTCATCCGACAATATATAAGCAAATCCATAATGAATAAATGTAGGTAAATTTCGGACGAGAGGGGGAAATACGGATATTTAGACTGCAATTTTATCAAGTACTTGATTATAATATTAGAAATAACGAAATTGAGTTTCGTCAAACGTCGATATCCACTTTACGAGATTTGATCATTTTTGCGAAAATAAGGCAGAATATGATGCCGGACGCAGCATTTTATTAAGTTTCGCATTGGCTAATTGGTCAGCGCTTGCTGCATTGACCGTCATCCATCGACGACGTTGCCAGGCCCGCAAATTCCGCCCGAATGACTTGTGCGGCCCTTCCACTGAGAACTCGACCGGACGGATGACCGACCGGCCGCCATTGCGATCAGGAGGATCGCCATGAAGCTACCCTTGCCTGCTCGCAGCAAGGCCTCCCCCATGCCTGGCATTTGGACGCGTCTATGGCGAACGGGCTATGCGGGAGATGAAATGCCGTCATCCGGAAAGCCTCACCCGTCTGTGGAGGGATATATCCGCTCCATCGGGCGCCACTATATCACCGCCGTTGTCGTGATGACCGGGTTGATCGGCGCCACCTACCAGACCGTCGAAATCGCGCTCGATCGCCATTCGCTGCAGCAGGATATCAGCTATCTGACGGAGCGTCAGTTCATCCGGTTTCAACAGCTTTCCAACCAGACGCGCGCGGTCATGCGCGCTTCAGCCGATGCGGACATGCCCGGATATATCGTCAAGCCGATGGTGGAGGATGTTCGCAAGGCGATCAGCGACATCCGCGCCATGACCGGACGGTTGAACGAACTGCACGACGCAATAGAACGAAATCTTCTCGAAAAGCTCAATCCGCGGGATGTGGCGTCGGAAAAGATGCGTCTCGACCTTGCCGGACGCCTCGACGCTTTTCTCGACCGGGCAGAGCGGGTGGTGTCGGCAAGTCTGGAAGACCGGCGCCAGCGCTATTCCTTCTGGGGACCGATCGATTTCGCCGTCTCCTCGGACAGCGTGATGATGCGCCAGTTCGGCGCGCTGATCGAGAGTGCGCATGCCCGTAGCGACGGCAGCATAGATCATGCGCGCCTGATCAGTGCGGTTCTTCTCGGCCTGACTGCCGCCGCACTCATTCTGGCGACCGCGGTTCTGTTCATGCCGCTCTTGAAGAAGCTTCGCAACGAGCATCGGCTGACAATCGATTTCGAAACCAAGCTGACCCATCAGGCGCATACCGATGTGCTCACCGACCTCAGCAATCGCTCCGCCTTCAATGACGCGCTGGGCGCGCTTTTCAATGCAGTTGAACAGACCGGTGCAGGCTTCTCGATGCTGCTGGTCGACCTCGACCATTTCAAAGGCATCAATGACAGTTTCGGCCATCCGGCGGGGGATGCCGTTCTCCGTCACGTTGCCCGCATGCTGCAGGGTACCTGTCGTGCCACCGATATCGTGGCAAGGCTCGGCGGCGACGAATTCGCAATCCTGGTGCCCGGCCTTGTCGACGCGACGGCGCTGGAGGCGCTTTCCAAACGCGCGGTAACGGCAATCGCGACGGACTGCTATTTCGAAGGCCGGCTTTTGCCGGTTTCAGCCAGCATTGGCGGAGCAGTGGTCCCCGAACACGCCGCAGACGAACCAACCCTGATGCGCATCGCAGATCTCGCGCTCTATGCGGCAAAGGCCAAGCGCAATACGGCGGTGATCTTCGACGAAGCATCGCTTGCACAGCGTCTGGAAGAGAACCAGCTCGCGGCTGCCCTTGCCTTCGCTGCCGACCGCAACGAATACCTAGTTTATTACCAGCAAAAGATCAATCTCCAGACAGGAGAACATCTCGGCTTCGAGGCGCTGGTGCGCTGGCATCATCCCCGGCTCGGCATTCTGCCGCCAGGTCGCTTCCTGCCGCTTATGGAAGGGTCGCATCTCATTCGCAGCATGACACGCTCAGTCGTCAACATCGTCGCCCGCGATCTCAGGGAGTGGAAAGCCGCGGGGCTGCGCCCGGGCTCCGTGGCGATCAACCTTCCCGAAGTGCTGCTGGTCGGCGGGGACGGCTACGATCTCATTGCCGCGGCTGTTGGGGCCAATCGGCTGGAATGGCGCGATTTTGCCGTCGAAGTCACGGAAGACGTTTTTCTCAATCGCGGCGCCGATCAGATACTGGAGACGATTACACGGTTCCGGCAACGCGGCATGTCGGTCTCCCTGGATGATTTCGGCACCGGCTTTGCGTCCCTGGTACATTTGCGGGACTTTCCGTTCGATGAGCTGAAGATCGACCGCAGCTTCGTCAAGGATCTCGGCGATGACCTGCGTTCCGAGCAGATCGTACGGGCGATGATCGATCTCGCACGCAACCTGGGCAAACGTTGTGTTGCCGAAGGTATCGAAAATGAGACGCAGCGCGATTTCCTTCTCAGTGCCGGCTGCGACATCGGCCAGGGCTATTTTTATGCCAGGCCTGAACCCGCGTCAGCCGCTGTCGAACGCCTGGCCATCGCTGCTCCGGGAAGGCGCCGGCCATCCCGACCAATGAAGCAGGTCGCCGGCTGACTGCGTGCAGGCAATTGCGTGCTCGGGGGAGCAATGAGACTTATGAACGAAGGGGGACAGCGAATGAAGAGAATGATGCGGATGTGGCTTGCGGTGGCGCTGGCCACTGCAAGCGCACCAGCACCCGCGCTCGCCGGCGGAATGTCGGTGGATGTGGTGCATTTCTGGGTATCGGAGAGCGAGTCTGCCGCTCTCGATGTATTTCGCAAAGCCTGGAAGGCCGCCGGCAATGAATGGGCTGACATGCCCGCCGAAAACAAGGTTGCCGTTCAGCGCATCGTGAGCGACCGCATCGCCAATGGCTATCCGCCGGCGGTGATGCAGTGGAACGCGAATGAGGGCTCGCGTGAACTGCCGGAAATGGGAATCGTCCAGGATATCGATGACGTCGCGCAGGCGGATCACTGGCGCGATGTCATGCCGGCAACGGTCCTCGACCGGATATCCTACAAGGGCAAGGTCTATTTCGCGCCGACCAATATTCATGCGGAAAACTGGCTCTGGACGAGCAAGAAGGTCTTTCGGGATGCCGGTGTGACCCTGCCCCAATCATGGGAGGATATTTTCACCATCGCCGAGAAGATCAAGGCTGCCGGTCATGTTCCGATCGCTCTTGGCGGCGCGCGATGGGAGGTGTCTCTGATATTCAATGACATCATCTATCAGAAATTCGGACCCGAGGGTTATGCTCGCCTCATGGGCGGTGACGCAGCCCTGGTCCAGGACCCGCGCATGATCGAGGCGCTCGACATGCTTGCGCGCTTGTCGAACTATGTCGAGCCCCTGGAAGCGCGAAAGAAAAAAACCTGGGCCGATGCGACGAGGGCTGTCGGCGCTGGCGAGGCAGGCATGCAGTTCATGGGCGACTGGGCGAAGGGCGAACTTGGGGTACGCAAATATCAGGTCGACAAGGACTTCGACTGCATGCTCGTTCCCGGCACGTCGATCGCCTATTTCATGGTGATCGATGCCTTCGCCTTTCCGGTTACCAATCGGGACGGTACGACGGAAGCTCAGCGTGCCTTCGCCCGCATGATCCTCAACCCGGACAACCAGGTCGCTTTCAGCCGGCTCAAAGGATCGCTTCCTGTCCGGACCGACGTCGACCCGAGCGACCTCGACCGCTGCGGCCAGTTTGGATTGAAGATGCTCAGAGCGAAGAAGGGTGAGGTGAGCGCCCAATCCCAGGCGATGCCGAGCCAGATGTCCGAAGGCTGGATCGGCGTGGTGGGAGATTTCTTCAATGATCGGAAAATATCCTCAAAGCAAGCGCAGAAGCGGCTCTACGATGTCTTGATGCAGCGATAGGCGACGTTACGATCCCCAGGGTCAGATGCGACATGCTCCAGTTTGGGGGAATGGTCGAGCACGGCGTCTTGCCGTGCGGAGCGGGTGTAACTGTATTAGCCATGTCTCCAAGGCCTCCTCCCTCATGAATACCCGTTTCACCGTCGCGACGCATATCCTCGTCTTCCTGCAGACGCAGAACGGGCAGCCGGTGGCAGCCGGCGCGATCGCATCGAGCGTCAAGACGAATCCCGCACACATCCGCCGCCTGCTGTCGCAGCTGGCGAAGGCGGGGCTGACAAAATCGCAGATGGGCACCGGCGGCGGTGCATTGTTGGCAAAGCCAAGTACCGAGATCACCCTGCTCGATGCCCACCGCTCAATCGACGAAGCTGCAACGGTCTTCGCATTGCATCCATTGACGAAACCTCCGTGTCCGGTAGGCGAAAAAATCCGCACCGCCCTGCAGAAACGGCTGGAGGAGGTGGAGAAAGCCATGCAGGCGCAGCTCTTGAAACGACAATCGCCGACATGGCGTCCGAGATTTCGGCTCCGGAAAAAACAGCCTGGAGCGGTGGAAAACCGCATCGGCCCGTTTACTTCCTGTGTGTAACAGATATAGATAAAAATATCTTTTAAGTTGCGGTATATATTATGATTTCTGCATTTTATGGCATGTCGTCATGCAGTCGTGAAGCCATTTTTTGCGGTTCTGAATGCACCTGATTTCAGCCGGGTTCGTTTGATCATGTCGGACATGTCGGCGTTTGAATTCATGCCACKCTTTCATGGCTCGACATTCGATGACATGCTTGAAACCTTTTCCCGGCAGTTCGGGCCATTCGAAGCATCGCCCATCGCCGCGGCGCCCAATTTCGCCTGGAAGACCGGCCTTTGGACCGATGATACCCTGACATTGCTGACCAACGAGTTTCAGGCCGAATGGCACCTCAAGGCGGTTGCCGAGTCGCCCGAATGGCTGTCCGTTCTGATGCCACACATTGGCGGTTTCGATGTGAAGATCGGCGGGTCCACGCATGATGTCTCCCCTGGAAAGCTGTTGCTGACCCACAACCATCAAGCCGAGCGCGTCGTCGTCCGCGGCTCGTCACACCTATCGGAGATCATCCGCATCGATTGGGCAACGGTCGTGCAGACCGCATCTGCGATCCTCGAAACGCCGTTCTCGGGATCGCTGGATTTGTCGCCGATGGTGGATCTGGCTTCTCCGGCGGGTCTGCTCTTCGACAACATCGTGCGAACCATCGCTCACGGCATGCGCAACAATGGACCATTGCTTCGCTCGTCGCTCGCCATGTCGCATCTGACCCAGGTGCTGATCGATGTGGTCATCCGAACCGTCCCTCACCGGTTTTCCCATCTCCTGGCGAAACAGGCCGTTTCGATTGCACCTCGGCATGTCCGCCACGCGATCGATTTCATGCATGCCAATATCGAAAAACCCATCACCATGCCCATGGTGGCCAAGGCCGCCGGGGTTTCCGTCCGGGCGCTCGAAATGGGATTTCGAACGTTCAGAGAAATGACACCGGCCGCCTATCTCAGAAGCATTCGCTTGCGTGCAGTACGCCGCGATCTGCTCGACCCATCGAACCGGTCCTCCGTCAAGGACATCTGCCTCAAATGGGGTTTCTTCCACTTCGGGCGCTTTTCTGCCGCCTATCGGACGGTCTATGGGGAGAACCCGTCGGACACCAGACGGCATGCGAGCAATATATGATCCGAGCACGATAGGCCCGCTCCGGCCCCATATCGGTGGCGGATCGACTTGCGATGCTCTGCCACCTCCGATATTCTTTCTCCTGTCGAAAAGGACCCGGAGCGGCATCGGTAAGCCCGTTCCCTTCCTCCATGGAAGCTCCGTACCGCCTCCGGGCGGACCCGCGGCAAGCAACCGGCATCTGCCCGGCGGCTTGGCGCGACTGTCTTTTCGCGTTCTCCGCCGGGCAAATGCCTTCCAACGAAGGAGAACGAAATGCCCATCATCCGCGCCAACAGCGGCATCATCACCCAGATCAACGTCTTCACCGTGCCCGACGGCGGGCAGGAAGCGCTGCTCGCCTATCTCGGCGAAGCGGCGAAGGCCGCAAGCGAGGTGGACGGCTGGCTCTCGGCCAGCCTGCACAGGAGCCTCGACGGCACCCGCGTCGTCAACTACGCCCAGAGCCGCGATATGGACGCGGCAGCCCGCGTCTTCCATCATCTCAGCGCCAAAGGCATGATCGAGGGCAACCGGAAATACGGCGAGGCGCATCCGGGGCTCTACGAATGCGTCTTTACGCTGGAGAAATGACTTTTGGGGGCGGTCGAGGGGCCGCCTTTGTCATAGATGTTCGCGCCTCACGCGACATTCGCAGTGCGCTCGAAGACCACGGTTCGATTTTCGACAAAAGCCGGCTGAACGACGACCTGGAACCAATCCTGCCTGAAGCCGGGAAGCTTTTGCAGCTCAGCCATCAGTTCGTTGAAGCCGGGAAGCTCTTCGTGGACGGTCCAGAACAACTCTTTGCCTTCGGAGACAATGAAGATATCGCAACAGATCAAGTCCACTGTAATCAAATCCCATTTGTAAACAGCGACCGCATTGATCTGATCGAACGGGATGTAATCGCCACGGGATTTTGCAAGCACCGTGAAGCCCTTGCCTGTCACAATGAGTTCCGCTTTTCGTCGCATTGAAGGGCTCGCGGTTGGCTGATGATCCCTTCTATCATCCTGTCAGCCTGGCGGCCAAAATAAAAGGCGACCGTCGAGGCCGCCTTTCGTTTCGAGATACCAGCAAAAACGCGTGATCAATCCGCCTTGCTGCGCCGCGCCGGAAACAGGATCACGTCGCGGATCGACGGCGCGTTGGTGAGGATCATGATCAGCCGGTCGACGCCGATGCCGAGGCCACCGGCCGGGGGCATGCCCTGGTCCATGGCGTCGAGAAACTCCTCGTCGAGTTCCTTCTGCTTCTCGCCGCGGGCATGGGCCTGTTCGAGCTGCTCGACCATGCGCCGGCGCTGCTCTTCGGGATCGTTGAGCTCGGAGAAGGCATTGCCGACTTCCCAGGCATTGCAATAGGTCTCGAAGCGTTCGACGAGGCGCGGCTCGCCCGGCACTTCCTTGGCGAAGGGCGAGATGTCCTTGGGGAAATGCGTCACATGGCTCGGCTGGATCAGCGTGCCCTCGACCTTCTCTTCGAAGATGAAGGCCAGGCATTCGCCCCAGGTCCAGTCCTTCTCGACCTCGAAGCCGGCGGCCTTGGCAGCCGCACGGGCCTCTTCGTCGGTCTTGATGGCGAGGAAATCGATGCCGGTGACTTCCTTGACGGCATCGGGCATCGGCACCCGCTTGAACGGACCCTTGAAGGAAATCTCCGTTTCACCGTACTTGAACTCGGTCGAACCGTGGATCGCCATTGCCAGTTCGGCGAACATGCGCTCGACGAGGTCCATGATGTCCTCGTAGTCGGCATAGGCCCAGTAGCACTCCATCATGGTGAATTCCGGATTGTGCCGGGTGGAGACGCCTTCGTTGCGGAAATTGCGGTTGATCTCGAAGACCTTGTCGGTGAGGCCTGAGACCAGCGTGCGCTTGAGGTACAGTTCCGGCGCGATGCGCAGGAACATGTCGAGTTTCAGCGTATTGTGATGCGTCTTGAACGGTTCGGCGGTGGCGCCGCCATAGACCGAATGCAGCATCGGTGTCTCGACTTCGAGGAAACCGTCCTTCTCCATGAAACGGCGGATACCGGAAATGATCCGGCTGCGCTGCAGGAAGCGCAGCTTGGAATCCTCATTGGTCATGATGTCGAGATGGCGCTTGCGATAACGGATCTCGATATCGGAGACGCCGTGCCACTTTTCCGGCATCGGCAGCAGCGTCTTGGTCAGCATGGTGATCTCTTTGGCGTTGATCGACAGCTCGCCGCGCTTGGTGCGCCGCACCGTGCCGGTGACGCCGATAATGTCGCCGATATCGATCATCGCCAGCATGTCGCGCGCGGCTTCCGGGGTCACGTCCTTGTGCGAAAAAATCTGGATCTTGCCCGACGCGTCATGGATATCCATGAACATGCCGGAATTGCGCGAGGAATAGACGCGGCCGGCAACGGTGACGACGTCCTGCGTCTCGGTGTCCGGCGCCAGGTCCTTGTACTTCTCGGCCAGGTCGGCATTGGTGATCGTGCGATGGAAATGCGCCGGATAGACGTCGCCGATCTTCTCGCGCAACAGCTTCAGCTTCTGCGCTCGCACTTCGGCGGCATCGGAGGAAAGGGCGGTTTCGGTCGTCTTTGTGTCGTTCATCGTCTCTCGCCTTAAAGGGCTGTCGTTGTGGTCACCCCCCTCTGCCCTGCCGGGCATCTCCCCCTCAAGGGGGGAGATTGAATGGGGCACTCTCACCGTCCACTCGCTACCGTCGAATACTGAGCACTCCATCTTTGCTTGGGGCAACGAACGAGCCTCTGGTCGATCTCCCCCTTGAGGGGGAGATGCCCGGCAGGGCAGAGGGGGTTATTCCAGCGCTGCCGTTCCCGACAGCCATATTCCAACTGCTAATTTCCGCTTCCGACCATCGAGGCCACCACCGCGGCCGCCTGTTTGAGCCGCTGGCGCACCACCGAGCGGCCAAGCAGTGCCATGGAATCAAACAGCGGCAGCGAGCGCTGGCTGCCGGACACCGCTATAAACAGCGGCGGCGTGACGACGCGCAGCTTCTTGCCCATCCGGTCGGAAATGGCGCGCAGCTCTGCCTCGATCGTCTCGACATTCCATTCGAGGATCTTTTCGAGATCGGCCTGCACCGTGTTGATGATCTCGAACGTTTCGGCCGGCGACGTCTTGACGCCGGCAAACGAGGCGGGCGTTAGGCCGACATCGGAGGACAACAGGAAGCCGGCGAGCGGCGGCAGTTCGCCGAGCCGCGTCACGCGCGATTGCGACAGTTTCAGGCCCTCGGTCAGGCGCGAATTCTCCGACGCCCATTCCAGCACACGGGCGATGAAATCCTCCGGCGTCAGCTTCTCGCGGATCCAGCGGCCGTTCAGCCAGTCGAGCTTGGCGATGTCGAAGATCGCGCCGGCTTTGGAAAGGTTGTCCGGATCGAATTTTTCCGCCAACTCGTCCATGGAGAGCATTTCCTCTCCCTCGGCGATCTGGATGAAGAACAGGCCCAGAAAATTCATCAGCGCTTCCGGCAGGTAGCCGAGCGCGGAATAGTAGCTGATCGAGGTCGGGTTCTTGCGCTTGGAGAGTTTTGATTTGTCGGCATTGCGCATCAGGCTGAGATGCATGAACACCGGCTGGTCCCAGCCGAAATACCGGTAAAGCAGGATGTGCTTCGGCACCGAGGCCAGCCATTCCTCGCCGCGCGCCACATGGGTGATCTTCATCAGATGGTCGTCGATGACATTTGCCATGTGATAGGTCGGCATGCCGTCGCCCTTGATCAGCACCTGCATGTCGACGCTATCCCACGGGATCGACACGTCGCCATAGACGCCATCGTGGAAATCGCACGAGCCTTCGGCCGGGATCTTCATCCGGATCACCGAGCTCTCGCCGGCGGCCATCTTCGAGGTGACTTCCTCAGCAGTCAGTGACAGGCAGAGCCCGTCATATTTCGGCGGCTTGCCGGCGGCACGCTGCGCCTCGCGCATCTGCTCCAGCCGCTCGGGCGTGCAGAAGCAGCGGAAGGCATGGCCCTTGTCCAGCAGTTCCCGGCCATAGGGCTGGTACATGTCCTTGCGGTCAGACTGGCGATAGGGACCGTAGGGGCCGCCGATATCGGGGCCCTCAGACCATTTCAGCCCCGTCCATTTCAGCGCGTCGAGCACCTTCTGCTCGAATTCCGGCGTCGAGCGCGTCGCATCTGTATCCTCGATACGCAGGATGAATTCGCCGCCATGTTTCTTGGCGAACAGATAGTTGAACAGCGCGATATAAGCGGTGCCGACATGCGGCTCGCCGGTGGGGGAAGGAGCGATACGGACGCGAACGCCGGAAGCTGTCATTTGATAGGACCCATGCGGWAATGGCGGATGGCGGCCGGAAAGCGCGAAAACGCTGGCCACCTCGTTTGGGCGAGCCTTAGGCCATATTCAGGATTGCGCGTCAAGGAAAACGTCGAAGAGGCGACGAAGGCTTCGCTCCCAGGAAAACTTTTGAAAGGCGCCCAAAAGTGAAGACCGGTATCCTGTCAGCAGATACCCATCTCACATCGGCGGACTTGAATCCTGTCGATCTCCAATTCGATCGCCGTGCCCTGCTCTTGCGTAACCCCCTTCGATAACTTCCGACGCTCCAGATTCCTCTGCTGATGAACCAAGTCGATGGTGGACTGCACCAGACGTCGATTTTGCTGCGTGTCATCCAGAATATACGACTGCCCACAAGCAGCGTCGAGCAGATGAATCTCAAGACTGCCCTGGTTATTCAGCAGGAAGTAGAGGCCAATGATCACGTCCTTCTGCTTCCACTCTGATGGCGGAGGTTGTCCACCCGGAGTTTCCCAGGACACGCGGCGAAAAACGACGTCATTGTTCATAGGCGAGCCGTCGAGACGACGAAGTACTGCAAAATCAAAATAAGCTTTATTGCCTGTTCTATCACGGTAGTAACCGACGACTTTTGCTCGCAGCACGGCGTCGGCATAGCCATAGGCGTCCCAGCGCATCTGGCTGACAGGGATAGCACAGGCTTGAAGATAGTGCGGCCAGAGGATCCAAAGCCACGAAAGCAGATAGAAGATGTAGCTCTTTCTCATCGGAACCGTGACCGGGATCGCCTGCTAAATTTCATCGGCCGACCGATCGGCCAATCGCGCAGTCAACCTATTCCGAAATGAGGCTGGCGTTCAACCTCTATCCCCCCGCTCCGTAGGTGTTCAGAAAAACCTTGACGGCGGACGCGACGTTCCTTTCGATTTGCTCTGCCGTGGGCGCCTCCTTCATTTCGCCGAACAAACGCAGGCGGAACAGTCCGGCAAGACAGAGATCGCCGAATTGGCGGCCGATCATCATCGCATCGTCTATGTCCTTGAGATTGCCCTGCTCCGCCTGCCGCTGCAGGTATTTGGCGAGCATGACCGGTCCGCTGTTCGGCCCGGCGACCATGAACTGGGCGGCAAGGCCGGGCATGCGGTCGATCACGCCGATCACCGTGCGCATGCCGCGGATGGTCTTGTCGGAGAGCAGATGGGTCGCGAAGAGAACGCCGAAATCATGCAGCGTCTCGGTGACGGGCAGATTTTTTTCCAGGATCTCCTGCAATTGGCCGAAGATGCGCAGCTTCTGCCGCTCGATCATCGCGAAGAACAGGTCTTCCTTGTTCTTGAAATAGACGTAAAGCGTGCCCTTGGAGACACCGGCCTCGCGGGTGATGTCGTTCATGCTGGCAGCGTCAAAACCCACTTGCATGAAGACTCTGAGCGCACCATCGAGAATCTGCTCGCGTTTGACAGGATCTTCGCCCGCCGCGGGCCGCCCGGCCGGCGTATCGGCCTGCGGCATAATCGCCGCATCGGTCTTGCCAAGGACCTCGTTCATGTCCATTTCCCTTTTATTCATTTTATTCGAACCGATCGGTTCGATTGCCTCTTGATATGGGACAAAAAACGGATTATGTCAATCTCGAACTGAACCGTTCGGTTCGATTGACTGTCCGGTTCGAACTCTTTGTGTGGAAGGCGGGAGTAGCCGGTATGGCAAGCACGAACACCAATCTGCGTCCGGTCGAAGAGAACAATGAAGTTCCCACCGGTAGCGAAGCGCCGAAGATGGAAAAGCCGGCGGAGCCGATCGCTCCGGCCGCACCGGCGGCAGCCCCTGCACCGGCTGCCGCGCCTGCGGCGCCGGCTGCTGCGGCCGAGCCCGCCAAGAAGAAGGGCGGCGTGCGGCGCTTCATCCTGCCGGTGATCTTACTCGCTGCCATCGGCGCCGGCGCCTATTACGGCCATGATTATTGGGTCACAGGTCGGTTCTTCGTTTCCACCGACGACGCCTATATCGGCGGCGATATAACCAATATCGCACCCAAGGTGACCGGCTATGTCGCCAAGGTCAACGTGGTCGCCAACCAGCGCGTCCACAAGGGCGATGTGCTGGTGACGCTCGACAATGGCGATTACAAGCTTGCCGCCGACCAAGCCGAGGCCGCCATCGAGACCCAGAAGATGACGCTCGAACGCTTCGACGCCCAGATCGCCGCCGCCAAATCCGCCGTCACCCAGGCCRAGGCACAGAAGACCTCTCTGGAAGCCTGGCTGCGCGGCACCCAGATCACGCTCGATCGTCAGGAAGACCTGGCCGCCAAGAAGGCCGGCACAAGGGCGGATCTTGACAACGCTCGCGTTGCGTTAGACCAGGCCAAGGCGAACCTCGCCGGCGCCGACTCGGCGATCGCCTCCGCCCAGGCCAATATCGCCGTCGTGACCGCCCAGCGCGCCGAGGCCGAAAGCCAGATCAAGTCGCTGCAGGTTGCCAAGGACAAGGCCGAACGCGACCTGTCCTTTACGCTCATCAAATCGCCGATCAACGGCGTGATCGGCAATTTCGCCGTCCAGGATGGCGACCTTGTTTCGCCCGGCCAGCGCCTTGCCTCGCTTGTTCCCGTCGATGATCTCTATATCGACGCGAACTTCAAGGAAACGCAACTCGAAGGCATCAAGCCCGGCGCCGAAGTCGACATTACGATCGACGCGCTGAGCGGCCATCCGCTGCGCGGCACGGTCGAATCGATCGCACCGGCCTCTGGCTCGGTCTTCTCGCTGCTGCCGCCGGAAAATGCCACGGGCAACTTCACCAAGGTGATCCAGCGCGTGCCGGTCCGCATCGCCATCCCCAAGGATGCGCTTGAAAGCGGCAAGCTGCGCGCCGGCCTTTCCGTGGTCATCGCCATCGACACCCGCACCGGCGACGCCAGCAAGATGCATTTGGCAGACGCCGAATAAGACTTGAAGCGCGGCGGCTCTGGTAACGGGGCCGCCGGCCGAACTTCGATCAAACTCATGTTTGGGCCGCGGGACCGCTGCGGCAGGGAGGGCCGCCATGGCCGCCACGACAGCCACAGTCGATCAGGTAACCCAGCTTCCGCGCGCTTCGGCTCCCGCCGCTCCGGCCCGGCCCGCGATGCCGATGGCGCCGCCGATACCCGAGCTGACCACGCGCCGCGTGCTCGCCTTCTTTGCCATGGTCTTCGGCATGTTCATGTCGATCCTCGACATCCAGATCGTTTCGGCCTCGCTCGCCGAGATCCAGGCGGGCCTCTCTGCCTCCAGCGACGAGGTCGCCTGGGTCCAGACCTCCTACCTGATCGCGGAAGTCATCATGATCCCGCTGTCCGGCACGCTGGCGCGGATTCTTTCGACGCGGGTGCTGTTCTCGGTCTCGGCGGCCGGCTTCACGCTCGCCAGCATACTCTGCTCCACTGCCACCAATATCGATCAGATGATCGTCTACCGCGCCTTCCAGGGCTTTATCGGCGGTGGCATGATCCCGTCGGTGTTTGCGGCCGCCTTCACCATCTTCCCGCCGTCCAAGCGCGCCGTCGTCTCGCCGATGATCGGCCTGGTGGCGACGCTGGCGCCGACGATCGGCCCGACGATCGGCGGCTATCTCAGCCACGCCTTTTCCTGGCACTGGCTGTTCCTGGTCAACGTTCTCCCGGGCATTTTCGTCGCCGTCGCCACCTGGACGCTGATCGACTTCGACAAGCCGGAATATAGCCTGTTCAAGAAATTCGACTGGACGGGCCTCGCCTCGATGGCCGTATTCCTCGGCTCGATGGAATATTTCCTCGAAGAGGGCAATACCAAGGGTTGGTTCGACGACAATAACATCACCATTGCCTTCATTGCCTCGGCGGTCGGCGGCGTGATCTTCTTCTGGCGAGCGTTTACCATCCCCTTCCCCGTCGTCGATCTCCGCGCCTTCACCAACAGGAATTTTTCCTTCGGATCGGTGTTCTCCTTCGTCATGGGCATCGGCCTCTATGGCCTGACCTATCTCTACCCGGTCTATCTCGGGCGCATCCGCGGCTACGACTCGCTGATGATCGGCGAAACCATGTTCGTCTCCGGCCTGGCAATGTTCTTCACTGCGCCGCTGGCGGGCTTCCTCTCCAACAAGCTCGACCTGCGCGTGATGATGGCGATCGGCTTCGGCGGCTTTGCCACTGGCACCTGGATCATGAGCCACCTCAACGCCGACTGGGATTTCTGGGAACTGCTGATCCCGCAGATCCTGCGCGGCTGCTCGCTGATGCTGGCCATGGTGCCGATCAACAACGTCTCGCTGGGCACGCTGCCACTCGACAAGATCCGCTCCGCCTCGGGCCTGTTCAATCTGACACGCAATCTCGGTGGCGCGGTGGGGCTGGCGGCGATCAACACCATGCTGACGCATCAGACGGACGTGCACTACATGCGGCTGGCGGAACATGTGAACTTCGCCAACCCGGCCGCGCTCACCATGATGAACAACCTGGCGGCAACCTATAACAGTGTCGGCATGGACGGCAGCCAGGTGGCGATCAAGAAAATGGTCGGCATGGTCACCCGGCAGGCCTATCTCCTGTCCTTCATGGATATCTTCATGGCGCTGACCATCCTGTTCGGCGTGCTGGTGCTGATGACGGCGATGTTGAGCAAGCCCAAGGCCCCGCCGAATGGAGCTGGTGGCGGYGGGCACTGACGAACCCGCCGCAATCCAAGCAAGACTTCGGCTGACGACAAGCGCACGGTAACGACCTCCCACCGTGCGCTTGTTGTCGGCCATCAACGTTCCCAAGCTCGAACGCGAAACTCGAGGACCTTCGCTCGCGATTATTCCCACGCTTGCGGCATGAGTTATAGAGTGGTACATTCACTCGAAACTGGAGACGTGAATGATCGTCGGCTTTCGGGACGGATGGTTACATGCATTSTTCGTGGAGGATGTCCACTCCCGAAACATTCCCGCCGACCTCGAAAGCCGGTTGTTCCGCAAACTCCAGATGATCGACGACGCGATGACCGATCAGGACTTGCGTGTGCCGCCCAGCAATCATTTCGAGAAACTGCGCGGCAATCTCGATGGCCTGTGTTCAATCCGGGTCAACAAGCAATGGCGGCTGGTCTTTCGATGGGATGGCAGCCGTGGCGAGGCGTCCGAGATCTATCTTGACGACCATAGCTATCGATGAGGTGACAGATGCTGATGACCAAGCGTAAGCCGGCGACGATCGGCGAAATCTTGACGGAAGAATTCATGCAGCCGCTTGACCTGACGCAGGCGGCGCTGGCCGAGGCAATGGGCGTTCAACGCAAGCACGTGAACGAATTGTGCAACGACCGGCGTAACGTGACGGCGGCAACCGCGCTGATTTTGGCGCGCGTGTTTGGCAACAGCCCGGACTTTTGGCTCAACGTGCAGCGGCGCAGCGACTTATGGGATGCCATGCACAGCCCCAAGG
>NZ_JBFUFK010000077.1:0-24186 GCF_056403475.1 Rhizobium sp. P2_G9
AAGAAATCTCGTCGAACGCTTCTTCAATAAGCTCAAACAATATCGAGCTATGGCAACACGTTACGACAAGAACCCAGCCAATTTCCTTGCCGCCGCCAAAATCATTGCTACCCGCATCTGGATCAACGCGTTATGAGTCTACGGCCTAATCGGAAAGAAGATTAGCAGGAGCGACGAGACCGCGTCATCGGTTCGAAGTCGCCGGGCTTTCGTCATATGCCCACGCTGAGGATGCCAAACGAAAATCCCTTGCCTCAAACCTACATTTTCGCGCCTGGGATCACCAGGATAGTTGGATTAGCCTGACGCGTAATCGTGGTAGTCGTGGTCGTGGTTGACTTAGCGGGCTGCGTAACGGTTGGCTGTCCATGGACGTTGTTCGCCGGAGTTGTTGTTGCTGGCTTGGTCACGGTCGTAGTCACGGACGCAAGTTGCAAAGTTGACGCTTCCAGGACGGCAAGTGCGAAATCGCTATAGTCCTTGCGATTATCTGACCAAAGAGCGTGCTTTCCGAATTTGCCAAGCGGAACACAATCTGGCCCGCATATTTCTGGGCGATCACTGGCACTGTAGAAAAACCATCGATGTGTGGGCGGATGATTGACGAGCGTTTTTAGATCGGCTGGCTTCAGCGGTTCACCTTCGATTGCGTTTGCGTACAAGTCCCTCATTACCTGTATAGCCTTCGGAGAAGTGGTGACGGACGCAACGGTGGAAATGCCGCTCGAAAAACCGCCTAATGTTAGAGTTGCCGCGTTGGTATGATCGCTAACGGTGTCAGATCGCCCAAGAGCCAACATTCCAGCACTCGTGGTAGCAATGGTCGTTGGGCCATACAGAACCAATGTCGGTACAGCGTAAGGCTCATCGACAGAGCGTGAAAGTTGCGCTTTGATTTGGTCATATTCCGAGTCCGCCGCTTTGTCCTCAAAGCTTCTTATTACGTCTGAGTTCCTATCCGCGGTGCAAGACGCCAATGCGGCCAACATAGCCGCCGCCAGAATCGCTTTGGTTGTTTTCATCACGCCCCCCAACTTCCCAGACAGCAAACTCTAGGGTGTAATCATGAAGAGTCGAGTCAAATAGTAGTCGCCTCCGGCGCTGTGACAATTTGTCATGTGACCCAACGGATGGCATTGAAATTGGAGATGGCCATGCGCGACACAATAGACGAGGCGGCTTCGTTGACCGCGCTGTCGCTCCCTCACCAAGAGCCGATGGAACTGGAATTCGCCCACGACCACGCCGCTCAGGGAATGGGTGGTTCCGGCGAGCCCGTGCAAGTCGTTGTTCTATGGCTGAATGGCCGCACTCTCGTCTATCCGGCGAGGTTGCCTGATGGCTTCCCCTTACGCTGCGCCGTGGGCGTCCGAGGACACTGTCAGCCCGCAGGATTGCGTTGCCTGGCTGAGAGCGAAGATTGCCCCGCCACCAGCGCCAGAAGAGCCGGCCGAAATCGATGGCAAATGAAGTTTGATCTTGAAGAAGCCCAGATGATCAATCCGGATTGCATTTGATGCTGTCGATCATCATTGCTGATGTCGAAACCCAGCCCTCACCGAATTTCGTTTTGACGTGCCAGCGAGTTTTGGATTTACCAAGGATCTTAGCTCCGGCATGGTCTGGCAAATCAGTGCAGGACATCTGTTTCTGGTCGCAGACAGGTGAACCCATTTTCACCCAGCAATCCATTTGATTGGTGGACGTGCATAGCGTGCGGACGCATTTGTCAAACTTCACGGCATGGGCATAGGCTGACGTAGAGCAACTGAAAACAACGCAGGTGGCAAGAGCTGTCGGTAGCTTCAAGGCGGCCTCCTCCGGGACACGATGGACGAAAACCTAGCTGGAACACTGACATAGTGCAAGGCGACGTGGTTGTGATCGGCAGTGGGAACGCGCATGAGCGACATTCCTTGCCCGGCCCGAGAACCAATTCTGTGAACGCTGCAAATCGATCGGCTTGCTGAACACCGGTCACCTCCGTCCGGACGGCTCACCTCAGACGAACACGCACCGCATGCATCCGGTTGCCTACCACCATGTACCGCAGCGAGGCGACAGGCGATTGTTCTGGGACGAAACGAATTGGGAAGTCGCCTGTCCAGATCACCATGACATCCGAATTCAGCAGGAGGAAAGCGGCACGTTCAAGACCAGCACAGACAGCAACGGCCGACCGCTTGATCCTACTCATCCGTGGAACAGTGGGGTTGTTTGACGTTGCGAATTACCTGCATTTCGACGCAAAAACGTCATATGCCCTATCTCGTGTTACGTGGCCTAACCGCAAATCTGCTCAGGCTCGCCCCGGGCAAGGATTCCATCAATCTCAAGCGCAAAACCGCAAACTGGGATGACAAATATCTGCCAGCCGTAATCCGAGGAAATTAACTCACCCGATTGCCCAACGGCATCCGCCTGCATTCCAGAAAACATGTGCGAGCAGAGGCGTGACGCGGCAGGCGACTGTTCCAAAATTCCCGCCTTCATCGAGCCAGGTGAGCCGGGCACCGGAGAGAGATGGCAATTCGGTAGGCACGTTCTCCAGCCGCGTTTGACAATATCGCCACAGTCATCGCTCATGTTTCCTCGGCAACCGAGGAGCAGCCATGTCCAAGCCCGATACCGGCGTGAACGCCGATCTTCACGGCGCCGTCGCCTTCAATGCCAACAGCGAATGGAACGAGCGGGTCGATTTCGCGCCGCTGGTCAAGAACTCCGCCAAGATCATCAAGGAGATTTCGCCAGATACCGGGCTGCATCCCGATTTCGGCTCCGGTCTCTGGGATGGCGCGCCGATCGGTATTCCGTATATCGTGGTGCCGGAGGGCGAGACGCTGACGAAATTCGTCGACACGCTCTGGCCCGATGAAGGCGACAAGGGTCCCTTCCCCATTCCGCCGGACGCGCCGGTCGAAGGCGGCGGCGATCGGCATGTGATTGTCGTGCAGCTCGACAGTTCGGCGCCGAACGGGCTTGGAAAGCTTTACGAACTCTATAACGCGCATTGGAACGGCCATGCCTGGACCGGTCAGTCGGCCGTGTTCGACCTGCAGGGCGGCGACCATCAGCGGCCGGATGGCTGGACGTCGGCCGATGCGGCCGGCCTGCCGATCTTCCCTGGCCTGGTGCGCTACGACGACGTAAAGAATGCCATTGCCGACGATGCGACGCTCGGGCACGCCCTGCGCTTCACGCTCAGTCAGGCGCTGACGGCGATGAAGGCGGTGGGTGCGGCGAGCCATTGGGCCGATGGTATCGATGGACCGGCGCCGTTCGGCATGCATGTGCGGCTTAGGGCCGACTTTCCGATGCCGGCGGATGCCAGTCCCGAAGTCAAGGTGATCATCAACACGCTCAAGGAATATGGCATGATCCTGGCCGATAACGGCTCGGATTGGTATGTCTCCGGCACGCCCGACAAGCATTGGGACAATGATGCGCTGCATGTACTGGGTCAGGTCCAGGGCGGCGATTTCCAGGTGGTCGACAATTCCAAGATCRGCGTCGTGTTCATCGGCCATGAGACCAGTGATACGATCAATGGCAACGACCGCCGCAACACAATGTTCGGCGATGCGGGCCATGACAGGATTTCAGGTGAAGGCGGCAAGGACAGGCTGACAGGCTGGACCGGCGACGACGTGCTTTCGGGCGGCGGCCAATCCGATATCTTCGTCTTCCAGCAACATTGGGGCAAATCGGCGCGGACGGAAAATCTCGGTAACGACGAGATTACCGATTTCACCGCCAAGGGCAGCCAGCACGATGTCATCGCCATCGACAAGGCCTTTGGCATCCAAAGTTTCGATCAATTGCTGGATGCGACACAAGCGCATGATGGCGACGCGGTGATCCGCCTCAACGGGCATTCGTCGATCACGCTCGACGGCGTCGATCCAGCGGACCTGAGCGCCAAGGATTTCCACTTCGTCTAACCGGCCGCATTGGTCGGCGACTGGAAGAACTGGCGCATTGCCAGCGATACAGCGTCGATGTCATCGATCGGCGTTTCCTCGCATGCCATCGCGCGAGGCGGCAGGTCGAGCTGGAAGGCGCTGCTCGCCTGATACTGCTGGACGGCCTGATCGGCCTTGCCCGCGACGGGCGATTGATCTCTCGACATGGATGATCTCCAAAGAGCTTTTGCTCCATGCAACGTTGCCGTCAGGGCCTCGGTTCCCTTTGGTCTGGTTCAAGAGGTGATATAGCTAACTCGACCATAGATGACTAAAATAGTCATCTTTTTGATGTGCGATTTGTTGACTATTTTATCATATTTTATAGAACGCCCGTGCGCTCGGCAGGCAGACGGTTACACTTCGCCCTTTCCGAGCCAGGGGCATGACTTCAAAAGCCAGGCAGCCGGCATCTCCAGATCGACCGCACCGAGCCAGTTCGACATCCCGCACATCCCTTCACCACCGCCAGGCCTGCCTGGCGGACCAAGGCGCTTGTCCAAACGGGCCGACACGACCGGGACGCAAACCCGGCATTGCAAGGAGAGAAACCAATGGCTGACGACATGATCACGATCGACGCGTCCGCGCTTTCGTCGTTCGACTATTCGACTTACATCTACAATTACTTTTCAAGCGAGAATGTCGGCACGACCAAAGGCGCGTCCACTTATTATGGCGGCACCTATACGCAGGGCTTCGGCTATTATAACGGCACGGAAGTCGGCTTCCGCTACACCACCGATCCGGCCAACACCTCCCAGGTGGTGCTGCAGGGCTCGGGCATCGCCTATGACGGCATCTATAACCAGGGACACGGTATTTCCGGCAATGTCGACGGCTTCACCCTCGGCTCCTATGACGAAAACACGACCTATAGCCAGGACGATACGGCGGGTACGCGCAGCGAACTCGAGGGGGTGATCAAGGGCCTCGTCGTCTCCGGACTCGACTATAGTGCCGCGGTCGGCACGGGTACCGGCACCGACAATCTGGTCAACACGATCTATTACGCTTTGCAGAAGGCCAATACGATCGTCGATCTCGATAGCGACGGCACCAGCGGCCAGGAATATGTCGACCAGATCTATGCGCTGCTATCGCAGAAGGCGCAGCATTTCATCGGCTCGTCTGGCGCCGACAACTATACCGGCACGGAGTTCGGCGACTTAATCGAGGGCGGTGCCGGCGCCGATACGCTGGCGGGCGGCGCAGGCGACGACACCTATGTCGTCACAGACGCCGGCAACGTCATCGTCGAAGAGGTAGATGGCGGCAATGACACGATCAAGACGGCGCTCAGCCATTGGCAGATGGCCGACAATGTCGAAAACCTGATCCAGACCGGCGATGCCGGCCAGTGGAGCTATGGTACCACCACGTCCAACACGATGACGGCCAATGACAATGGCGGCGTGCTCTATGGCATGGGCGGCGGCGACACGTTGAATGGCGGCGCCGGCGACGACGAACTGCATGCCATGGGCTCTACCGATGATGGCGCCAGCGACATCCTGAACGGCGGCGCAGGCGACGACCTGCTCGATGGCGGCGCAGGCGCCGACAGCATGACCGGCGGCACCGGCAATGACACCTATGTCGTCGATAGCGCCGACGACACGGTGATCGAGAATGACGGCGAAGGGACGGACACGATTGAGACGGCGTTCAATCACTACCAGATTGCCGCCAATGTCGAGAACCTGCTGCAGACCGGCGATGCCGGCCAGTTCAGCTACGGCAACGCGCTCGGCAACACGATGACGGCCAATGAAAATGGCGGCGTGCTTCTGGGCCTGGGCGGCTCGGACACGCTGATCGGCTCGGCGGGCGACGACCAGCTGTTCGGCAATGGCGACACGGATGATGGCAAGGCAGACGTGATGCAGGGCAATGCCGGCAATGACCAGCTGACCGGCGGTACGGGCAACGACACACTCGATGGCGGTACCGGCACCGACACCATGACCGGCGGCGGCGGCAATGACAGCTATTTCGTCGACAACAAGAAAGATGTCGTCACTGAAGTCGATGGCGGCGGTACCGACAAGGTCAGCGCCGCGATCAATTACACGCTGGGTGATTTCGTCGAAAAGCTCGTTATCACCGGCACCGACGATCTCAAAGGCAGCGGCAATGCGCTCGACAACGTGCTCGACGGCAATGGCGGCAGCAATGTGCTGAAGGGTCTTGACGGCGACGACACGATCCGCGGCGCCGGCGGTGCCGACAAGATCTATGGTGGTCTCGGCATCGACCGGCTCGCCGGCGGCGCCGGCGCCGATATGTTCTACTTTGAGACCGGTGAAACCGGGGAGACGAAGAAGACGGCCGATTTCATCACCGATTTCAGCGCCAAGCAGCATGACATCATCGATCTCTCCGGCTTCGATGCCAATGACGGCAAGAAGGGCGTGCAGGACTTCGATTTCATCGGCACCGACAAGTTCTCGCACCAAGCCGGCGAGCTGCGTTACGTGACGGGAGCTGACGACACCTACATTGCCGGCGATACGGACGGCGACGGCAAAGCCGACTTCATGATCCACTTGGGCGGCGCGCTGAAAGTCACGGACGATTTCTTCCAGTTCTGACCGGGTCGGCGGACCTGTTGATGGGGGGCGAGCTGCAAGGCTCGCCCCCTTTGTTTTGCGCCTCGATATCGGAAAAACCGATAGCGACTTTCTGCAGAAAGAAATTGCGAAAGCGATCGAAAACGGTTTCATTGTATCAGGGAACAAAAACGGGAGAATGATCATGAAGACCGTCTGGAAATCGACGACCGCCCTCGTCATCGCCATGAGCTTTGCCGGCCAGACTTTTGCTGCCGAGATGCTGCAGAAGGTCGGCCCCGGTGAAGGCGCGCTGTCGATCGTCGCCTGGGCCGGCTATATCGAGCGTGGTGACAGCGACAAGAATTACAACTGGGTCACCGATTTCGAAAAGCAGACGGGCTGCAAGGTCTCGGTGAAGGTTGCCGCCACCTCTGACGAAATGGTCACGCTGATGAACCAGGGCGGTTTCGACCTGGTGACCGCGTCGGGTGACGCTTCGCTGCGCCTCGTTGCCGGCGGCAAGGTTCAGCCGATCAATATCGACCTGGTCAAGAGCTTCTCCACTGTCGACAAGCGGTTGCAGAACGCGCCCTGGAATACGGTCGACGGCGTCCATTACGGCGTGCCCTATCAATGGGGGCCAAACGTGCTGATGTACAATACCAAGGTGTTCGGCGCCAAGAAACCGGACAGCTGGAGCGTGGTGTTCGATGAGCAGACGCTGCCCGACGGCAAGTCCAACAAGGGCCGCGTGCAGGCCTATGACGGCCCGATCTATATTGCCGACGCCGCCCTCTACCTGAAGTCCAAGCAGCCAGACCTCGGCATCAAGGACCCCTACGAGCTCAATGAAACGCAATATGCCGCGGCGATCGACCTGCTTAAGAACCAGCGCAAGCTGGTCGGCCGCTACTGGCATGATGCCACCGTGCAGACCGACGACTTCAAGAATGAAGGCGTGGTCGCCTCCTCGTCCTGGCCGTATCAGGTGAACCTGCTCGCCGCCGACAAGCAGCCCGTCGCCTCGGTCTTCCCCAAGGAAGGCGCCACCGGTTGGGCGGATACGACGATGATGCATGCGGATGCCACCCATCCCAACTGCGCCTATATGTGGATGGAACATTCGCTATCGCCGAAGGTCCAAGGCGATGTCGCTGCCTGGTTCGGCTCGGTACCGGTCGTGCCGGCTGCCTGCAAGGGCAATGCGCTGCTGACGGATAGCGGCTGCACCGCCAATGGCTTCGACGATTTCGACAAGATCAGCTTCTGGAAAACGCCTGTCGCCAAGTGCAAAAGCGAAGGGACCTGCGTGCCGTATCACCGCTGGGTGTCGGATTTCATCGCTGTGGAAGGCGGGCAGTGAGGTCGGCCGCCCGGAACGAGCGGTAAGCGATCCGGGCTGATACTGCGGCTTGCGGATATCGTCGAAGGCGTGCCCGCGAACGGTGTTGTACCGACGCTAGGTTTGCTTTCGCAGAATCCTTCGGGGCCACCCCCCTCTGCCCTGCCGGGCATCTCCCCCTCAAGGGGGGAGATCGGCCAGAGGCTCGCACCCCGCGTCAAACTGACGTAGAGCGCGAAACATCCGATTATAGTGAGAGAGAGTAGCGAGAGCGCCCCATCYAATCACCCTCCTTGAGGGGGAGATGTCCGGCAGGGCAGAGGGGGTGGCCCCGCGTACTTCCCGCGACGATCGACGCGCCAACGACGCATTCAAGCAGTCCAAACACTCTTTGATTTCGGAGACTTCATGCCCATGACCACGGCCGTTACCTTCCGCGATGTCTCGCGCCATTTCGGCAACGTGAAGGCCGTCGACAAGGTCAGTCTCGACATTGCCGAAGGCGAGTTCTTCGCCATGCTCGGGCCGTCCGGTTCCGGCAAGACCACCTGTCTGCGGCTGATTGCCGGCTTCGAGCAGCCGACTGGTGGCACGATCGAGATTTTCGGCGCCAATGCCAATGGCGTTCCGCCATGGAAGCGCAGCGTCAACACCGTGTTCCAGGACTATGCACTGTTTCCGCATATGAACATTCTCGACAATGTCTCCTATGGCCTGATGGTGCGCGGTATCGACAAGGCAACACGCCACAGGTCGGCAGAACAGGCTCTCGAACTTGTCGCGCTCGGCGGCTATGGCAGCCGCAAGACCGGCCAATTGTCCGGCGGTCAGCGGCAGCGCGTGGCGCTGGCGCGCGCTTTGGTCAACCAGCCCAAAGTGCTGCTGCTCGACGAACCGCTCGGTGCGCTTGACCTGAAACTGCGCGAGCAGATGCAGGAAGAACTCAAGGCGCTGCAGAAATCGCTCGGCATCACCTTCGTCTTCGTCACCCACGACCAGGGCGAGGCTTTATCCATGGCCGATCGCGTCGCCGTGTTCAACGAGGGCGGCATCGTCCAGGCCGGTTCGCCGGAGGACATCTACCAGCGGCCGGCGTCGAAATTCGTCGCCGATTTCGTCGGCTCATCCAACATCCTGCCGCCGGAATTCACCGCCTCGCTGATCGGCAAGCGTGCCTGGGCAAGCCTGCGGCCGGAAGACATCCGCGCCGGCCAGGGCGACGAACCGGCGCTGACGATTCGCGCCCAGCTGACCAGCCGCAGTTTCCTCGGTTCGGTGGTGCGCGTCGCACTCGATACCGGCACGGTCAAGCTGCATGCCAACCTGCCCGCGGGAACATGGGTGCCAGCCGATGGCGAAAACATGCTGCTCAATTTCCCACGCGAGGCAGTGCACATCCTGGGAGATACGGCATGACGGAGGGAGCACTCAATACGGGGCGCGATAGCACCCTCTCCCGGCTCTCCGCCATATTCTGGCGTCAGCCGCGCGCGCTGTTGATGCTGATGCTGATCCCGCCGCTGCTCTGGCTCGGCCTCATCTATGTCGGCTCGCTGATCGCGCTGTTGCTCAACAGCTTCTTCTCGATCGACGATTTCTCCGGCCTGATCCAATACCAGCTGACGCTCGACACCTATGCGCAACTGTTCACGCCGGCCAATTTCGACATCATCGTGCGCACGGTGGTGATGGCGGCGCTGGTGACGCTGGCATCGGGCATCATCGCCTTTCCGATCGCCTATTATGCCGCCCGCTATGCCAGAGGCCGGTGGAAAGCGATGTTCTATCTCGGCGCCATGCTGCCGCTGTGGTCGAGCTATCTTGTCAAAGTCTATGCCTGGAAGCTGATCCTCGCCAAGGAAGGCATCCTCAACTGGATTTTTGCCAAGCTGCACATTTCCTGGCTGCTCGACGCTTATCTGTCGCTGCCCGTGGTCGGCGGCAATTCGCTGTCAGTGACCTATACCGGTACGTTCATCGTCTTCGTCTATATCTGGCTGCCCTATATGATCATTCCGGTGCAGGCGGCGCTGGAGCGGGTGCCGGGCAATCTGATCGAAGCCTCCTATGATCTTGGCGGCGCGCCGGGCCAGACATTCCGCTATGTGCTGTTTCCGCTGGCGCTGCCCGGCATCATCGCCGGCTCGATCTTCACCTTCTCGCTGACATTGGGCGACTATATCATTCCCGGCATTATCGGCTCGTCGCGGCTGTTCATCGGCCAGGCGGTGTATACGCAGCAGGGCACGGCCGGCAATGTGCCGCTGGCTGCCGCCTTCTCGGTCGTGCCGATCGTCATCATGGGCTTCTATCTCTGGATCGCCAAGAAACAGGGAGCCTTCGATGCGCTCTGAGAACTCCGCTCCACTCTCGCTGAAACTTGCCGCCGGCGCCGGCCTGCTATTCATGGCGCTGCCGATCCTGCTGATCTTCGTCTATGCCTTTACGACAGAGGAAAAGAGCTTTCAGTGGCCGCCGCCGGGGCTGACGCTGAAATGGTTCGGGCGCGCCTGGGACCGGCCGGATGTCTGGCAGGCGCTGACGCTGTCGCTGCAGGTGGCCGTCGTCGCCACGCTGGTGGCGCTGATCCTCGGCACGCTGTGCGCCGCCGCCGTCGCACGCTCGAATTTCTTCGGCAAAGAAGGCATTTCGCTGCTGGTCATCCTGCCGATTGCGCTCCCCGGCATCGTCACCGGTATCGCCTTGCGCTCAGCCTTCGGATTGCTGGAGATCCCTTTCTCCTATTGGACGATCGTGCTCGGCCACGCGACTTTCTGCATCGTCGTCGTCTACAACAATGCGGTGGCGCGCTTCCGCCGGCTTCCGGGTTCGCTGGTCGAGGCAAGCTATGATCTCGGCGCCGATGGTTTCCAGACCTTCCGCTATATCGTGCTGCCGAATATCGGCACAGCGCTGGTCGCCGGCGGCATGCTGGCCTTCGCGCTGTCGTTCGACGAGGTGATCGTCACCACCTTCACTGCCGGCCAGCAGGCGACGATCCCGATCTGGATGCTCGAGCAACTGATCCGCCCGCGCGAGCGACCGGTCACCAATGTCGTCGCCATGATCGTGGTGCTGGTGACCTTCCTGCCAATTCTCGGCGCTTATTACCTGACCCGGAACGCGAGCGACACCGCCGGTTCCGGCAAATAAAGGAGGACAAAATGGATACGCAATTGCTGATTGGCTCGACATTCGAGGCCGGCACAGAGAATGAGGAACAGATTCTCAATCCGAAGACGGGAGATACGGTCGCGGGCATCCCGGAAGCCTCGGCCTCGCAGATCGACCGCGCCGTCGACGCGGCGGAAACAGCCTTTTCCAGTTGGTCCGAGACGACGCCGGCCCAGCGCTCCGGCTATCTGCTGAAGATCGCCGATGCGATCGAGAAGGATGCGGAAGGCTTCGCAGCGCTCGAGGCGCTCAATTGCGGCAAGCCGATCAACGCGGTGCTCAACGATGAAATCCCCGCGATCGTCGATTGCTACCGTTTCTTCGCCGGCGCGATCCGGACCCAGCATGGGCCGGTGGCCTCGGAATATCTGCCCGGCTTCACCTCGATGATCCGCCGCGATCCGGTCGGTATTATCGGCTCGATCGCACCATGGAACTATCCGCTGATGATGGCGGCGTGGAAACTGGCGCCGGCGCTGGCGGGCGGCAACACGGTCGTCTTCAAGCCCTCCGAACAGACGCCGCTGACGGCGTTGAAGCTCGCCAAGGTGATGGCCGATGTCCTGCCGGAAGGGGTGTTCAACCTCGTGCTCGGCCGCGGCGAAACCACCGGCAACTATCTGATCAACCATCCGAAGATCAACATGGTGTCGATCACCGGCGATGTCGCCACCGGCAAGAAAGTGCTGCAGGCGGCCTCGAAGACCGTCAAGCGCACGCATCTGGAGCTCGGCGGCAAAGCCCCGGTGATCATTTTCGACGATGCCGATATCGATGCTGCCGTGCAGGCCATCAAGATCTTCGGCTACTACAATGCCGGCCAGGATTGCACCGCCGCCTGCCGCGTCTATGCGCATGCGAAGATCTACGACAAATTCGTCGCCGATCTCTCAGCCGCCGTCTCGACCATCAAGTACAATCTGGCCGATGACACCGAAAACGAGATCGGGCCGCTGATCTCCAAGCGCCAGCGTGACCGCGTTGCCAGCTTCGTCGAACGTGCCGCCGAGCTCGGCCACATGCAGATCGCCACCGGCGGCAAGCTGGGTTCCGAAAAAGGTTTCTTCTATCAGCCCACCGTGGTCGCCGGCGCCCGGCAGGACGACGAGATCGTTCGCCGCGAAGTGTTCGGCCCGGTCGTGTCGGTCACCCGTTTCGGCGACGACGACGATGTGATCGGCTGGGCCAATGACAGCGACTACGGCCTCGCCTCCTCCGTCTGGACCAAGGATGTGTCGCGGGCAATGAAGGCCTCGGCCAAACTGCAATATGGCTGCACCTGGGTGAACACGCATTTCATGCTCACCAATGAGATGCCGCATGGCGGCTTGAAGCAGTCCGGCTATGGCAAGGATATGTCCATGTATGCGCTGGAGGACTACACCGTCGTCCGGCACGTGATGATCGCCCATTAAAGCAACCCGAATTCCTTCGGCATCCGTGGATGCCGGAGGAATTCACCAATCGGTGACAACCATGTCCAAGATGACGGCAACCTTGCGCGTATTGGAGCCTTTTCCTGGCCTTTATGCCTATTACGACGGGCGGATCGCGGGAAAATGGCTCTATTCGGACAAGCCGAACTGGCTCGACGATGGCGCCTACAGTCTCGGTATCGCCTCCTATGCCTTGGTCTCAGGCGACCAGGCCGTGGTCTATGACACCCATATCTCCATCGAACATGCTCAGGCAATCCGCGCGCATCTGACCTCGCTGGGTGTCCGCGACATGCGCGTCGTGCTCAGCCACTGGCACGACGATCACATCGCCGGCAATGCCGTCTTCGCTGATTGCGAGATCATTGCCCTTGATCGCACAGCCGCGAAGTTGCGAGACAATGCGGCGAAGCTGGAAACGGCTACCCCGCCGATCAAACCGCTGGTCATGCCCAACCGACTGTTCGACACCCGGCTGGACCTGACACTCGGCGGTCGTGCCATCGAGCTTCACCATTTCGATATACACAGCGCCGATGGTTGCGTGCTGTGGTTGCCGGACGAGCATGTTCTTCTCGCCGGCGACACGCTGGAAGATACGGTGACCTATATTTCAGAGGCCGAGCATGTCGCGACTCATATCGATGAGTTGACGAGGATGAAGACCTGGCCGATCCGGCACATCCTGCCAAATCACGGTGCGCCGGACCGGATCGCGGCAGGCGGCTATGGAAAGAGCCTAATCGATGCCAACCGGAACTACTTGTGGCGCCTGCTCGATGCCGAGGAACGAGCCCGTGCTCGGGACCTGTCGCTCAGAGGCTTTGTCGCTGAGGACATCGCCTTCGGCGCGCTCATCTATTTCGAACCATATGAAGCCGTCCACCGCGAAAATTTGGCGGCACTTGAAGCCTTGCAGCGACCGTAAAGTTCGTAAGAAAACGGCTATGCAGGTGTCCGTGCGGAAGTCAGCATCGCGGACCAGGACGACAGGATTGCATCGACGTCAGCGGCATACCAGCCCGACGCGTTGATCTGATTGAACTCGATAACCTTGTAGCCCTTGGAGGTCTCCGCGATATCCATGACGGCGCTGGAGAGCGGCAGGTAGATGCCTGCAAGCCGCTCAGCCTCGGCAAAGACCCGTTTATCGACACATCGCTCGACATGCCGCTCACCGTCCTTCCGGTATGTGCTGATGTCGATCAACCAGCCTTCGAAGAACCAGCATCTGTGCTCGGCTTCGATCGCTTTCAGATTGCTCACGGAGCAGGCAAGATCGCTCCCTGGAAGCTTCTGTCCCTCGATACGGCGCTCCTCCAGCATTGCGTTCCATGACGCGAGGTCGTAGACGCCACCGGTGAATGCCTTGTCTTCGCTGTCTGGTCGAACATGCAGCCGCTCGCCAGCGGCAAGTCTCTGCAGAAGTTCGGCAATGGGGAGGACAGCCCCGTCACCGTTCAGCGCCTCCGCCTGCAGGATGGGAATCCATGTCGACGCTGCAAAAGCCTTCGAGTCACAGAAGCAATATGGTGAAAGGCTGCTATCACGGCACCGCTTCATCCACCCCACGGACCCGTAGATAATCACACTGGGCCAGTCGGACCACTCGACGCCGATGGCATCGGGATCGAACTTGCCGGTCATGGAGCGATCGACGAAGTCGTGCCCATGTTGCCGGCAGAAGTCGAGACACGGCTGGATCGACCTGCCGATGCGGTCGAAACAGTTGTTCTGCAGCAGAAATATCGGCTTGTCATAATACATGCGGGTGACCGTCTGGTTCAGGCGGCGGCGCGGCGATAGAGGGCCAATGTCCCGGCCAGCGCCAGCAGGGCGCCCCCGCAGATCCTGTCGAGCCACATCGCACCGGATTTGCGCAAATATCGGATCGCCCGAGAGCCCAATGCCGCATAGGACAGCATGACGAGAAAATCGATCGAAGCGAAAACCAGCGCCAGGATGGCATATTGCTCCACCTGCGGCAGGTTGGGCGAGACGAATTGCGGCAGGAAGGCCGAGAAGAACAGATAGCCTTTGGGGTTGGTGACGGCGACGAGAAAGCTCTTGAGGAAGATCGTCCGTGAACTGCCCGGCCCCGAACCAGCATCCTGCAGCGACGTGTCGAGCGAACCCTTCGACCGCAGCAGCATGACGCCGAGATAGGCCAAATAGGCGACGCCGATCCATTTCACAACGGAAAACCAGAATTCCGAGGCAGCCAGAAGAGCGCCGAGGCCGACGGCCACCGCTCCGATCAGAACGAAGTCAGACAACATCGCGCCCGCCATACCCGGTAGCGCACGGCGTATGCCGTAGCGTGAACCATTGGTCAGCGCGAGCAGAACCGTCGGCCCTGGCGTGGCGATGCCGATAAACGCCACCGCCGCAAAGGCGAGAAGTGTGATCTCACTCATGAAGTCCTCCCCGATCGAATGCGCCGCCTCTCGGATGAGATTTTCGCCCGAGAGAGCCATGCTCTATACGTCTCAAATCAGCCCGCGCTTGGCAAGATTGGCCATCAGCGCCCGCATGCCGAACGTCCAGGGCGCGCATTGCGTCGAGAGCCGCACAGTGTTCTCCAGGCTGCCGAGCTTTTCATTCGAGATCGTCACGATGTCGCCGAGCTTGTGGGTAAAGCCCTGCCCCGGCGCATCGCGGTCCTCGACCGGCGCGAACAGCGTGCCCATGAACAGCACGAAACCATCGGGATATTGATGGTGCTTGCCAATGGTCTGGCTGACGAGATCGAGCGGATCGCGGCTGATTTCCTTCATCGAGCTCTTGCCGGCGAGCTTGAAACCATCCTCGCCGGTGACCGCCAGATCGAGATCGGCATTGCGCACGTCATCGATCGAATAAGTATCGTCGAACAGGCGGATGAACGGGCCGACGGCGCAGGAAGCGTTGTTGTCCTTGGCCTTGCCGAGCAGCAGTGCCGAGCGCCCCTCGACATCGCGCAGGTTGACGTCATTGCCGAGCGTGGCGCCCTTGACGACGCCCTTCGAGTTGACGGCGAGCACAACTTCCGGCTCGGGATTGTTCCATTTGGAGATCGGATGCAAGCCGACCTCGGCGCCATAGCCGACCGAGCACATCGGCTGGCCCTTGGTGAACACTTCCGCATCCGGGCCGATGCCGACTTCAAGATATTGCGACCAGACGCCCTCCTCAATCAGCGCTTGTTTCACCCGCGCTGCCTCGTCCGAGCCGGCTTTCAGGTTGCGCAAGGAATCGCCGATCAGTGCGGTAACGCGTTCGCGGACGCGCTCGGCCATTGCCGGATTGCCGGCGGCTTTTTCCTCTATGACGCGTTCGATCATCGAACGGGCGAAGGTGACACCGCAGGCCTTGACCGCCTGCATGTCGCAAGGGGCCAGCAAAAGGCCATTGGCAACGGCATCTTCGAGGGAGAAGAGTGCCTTGCCGGTCTGCGCCTTCACCCAGGCGACCGGATCGTCCATTTCCAACAGGTCGCGCATGGTCGGCGCTTCGCGGCTGGTGACGTCGAACAGCACGCCGTCACGCAGATGGACAACGGCCGGGCCATCGACATTCCTGAGCCAGGCACGTCCAACGAAAGTCCCGGCCGCAAATGTTTCCGCTTTCAGGCTCACCTTCAATCTCCCTCGATCTCGTCACTCCGGCCACAGCTCAGTGCTGCGCCGCATCCTCTCCAATCGACCCGGCATCTGTCGGCCACGGTCCCATGCCCCTGGATAGCCTGTTCCCAGACGAGAGGAAAGGTCGGCTTCGGACCCATCTGACGGTTCGGTCGGATTTCGAAGGGCGTGCGAAACGCGAAGCACACTGCCGTTCCGCATTAAATATGTACCATATTGAAACGGCTCGGAAAAATGCTGCTTTTATCCGCAAAAAAATCGGCAGAAACACGTGCTGAACCGGAGTGTGTGTGCCGACATTTATTGATAATTTTAATTATTTGGTTTACGCTTCGGTCAACAGTGAGGTTTTCACATGCAGAACAAGTTCGCCAAGCAGGATGGCAAGCCGGACGACCGCACGGCGCGCGACGAGAACGATGCGATCAATGCGCGTCTGACCGATCATATCCGCGCCAATACGTTCCGCGTCCCTGTGGTGGCCAGAAGGCGACTGAACCGCGGCATTTTCCGCCAGACGCTGGCGCTGTTCGGGCTGATCGGCCTGATGGTGGTTTCCTATGTCTATGTGCGGCTGATCGGCGAGGAAGCCTGACGGCCTGACATCTCCAAAATAAAGCCGGCGTCGAGCAACCGACGCCGGCTTTTTCTTTGGCTATCGGTTGTCAGTTGACGTGGCAGCCGCGGCTATCTTCCTCGGCCTGGATCTCGTCGACACGGTCCTGTTCCTGCGACGAGAGCCGGACGCGATTGGTGGTGCAGTCGCTATTGTCAAAGGTTTCCCGGCCGAGCTTGGTTTTGAAGCAATAGCCGTTATCGTTGTAGATGCTGTTGCGCTCGTACCAGAGATCGTAGCAGCTCGCGGCGAATGCCGGCTCGACCGAGACGATGACGGCGAGCGCGGAAATCGCGGTGATGACGGAAATACGCATGTCCCTCTCCTTTGCCATGGTGGCGGATGCTTTCCATAACACGGCTTTGACAATGAATTTATTCCCGTTGCGATCGGCCCAGAAATAGTTCCTAAAACAATATCGAATGTAACCGAAGCCTGACCATGGTCTCCGCCGCAACACATCCTGCCGGTATCCGCGATCTCTTCCATCCGTCGAGGCTCGCCGCGACCACGCTGCTCGGTGCGGCGATCGGGCTGGAAGCTCTGGAATTCTACGTGACGACAAGCCTGATGCCGTCGATGGTGCGCGACATCGGCGGATTGTCGCTGCTTGCCTGGACGGCCTCGCTGTTCGTGGCCGCTGTCGTGCTCGGGTCGATTGCCGTGGTCATCCGGCCGAAATGGGCCAATCTCAACCATGTCTATATCGCCGGGGCTCTGAGCTTTGCCGTCGGCTGCGCCATTGTCGGGCTGGCGCCGGAGATGATCACCGTGCTCATCGGCCGCGTCGTGCAGGGTTTCGGCGCCGGCCTCCTGGTGACGATGGGCTACTCCTTCATCCGTTTCGTCTATCCGGAGGGGATGCAGAATGCCGCTTCGGCTTTCTATAGCGCACTCTGGGGCGTTTCCACCCTGCTTGGGCCGACGCTCGGCGGCCTGTTTGCCAATGGCGGAATGTGGCGATGGGCCTTCCTGATCCTCATTCCGCTGGCGCTGATCATGGCACTTGCCGCGCCGAAACTGCTTCCACCCGGTGAGGAGGAGCGGGTCGGGCAACCGGTGCCGTTCGTCCAGATCGGCCTGATCATCGCCGCGATCCTCCTGGTCTCGTTTGCCGGCACGGCGCAGTCCGATGCGGCCCGGATCGTTCTGATGCTTGCCGGTGCTGCCGGCCTGATCGGCTTCATCGCCAGTGAGCGATTGCTTTCCACCCGGCTTCTGCCACGCCGTGCCACCTTCATCCGCGATCCGATCTGTCAGACCTATTTCGCCATGGCGATGCTGATCGCGGTGCTGAATTCCGATGTCTACATTCCCTATTTCCTGCAGGTTCTGCACGGCATCTCGCCGCTGGTCTCGGGCTATATCGTCGCGCTCGTCGCCACCGGCTGGACGGCCATGGGACTGCTGACGGCTTCCTGGCAGGGACGCGCCGCGCGGATCGCCATCCTGGTGGGACCGTTCATCCAGGTGACTGCTGTGCTGTTGCTCGCCGTTGCCCTTGGCCGCAGCAATCCGGAGGCCGATATCCGCATCATCGTGGCGATCTGCGTCTGCCTGTTCTGCATGGGGATGGGCATCGGCGTCGCCTGGGCGCATCTCGTCTCGATCGCGCTCACAGGAACGGGCGAGGACGAGACGGACAAGGCCGGGCCAGCGATCAATCTCATCCAATCTTTGGCCGCATCCTTCGGCGCGGCACTCGCCGGCGTTATCGCCAACAGCGCCGGCCTTGTCGTGCCCGGCGGGGTGGACGGAGGCGTGCCGGCGGCGATCTGGCTTTATGGACTGACCTCGATCGCCGCCTTCCTGGCTATTTTCGCGGTAGTTCCGCTGTTCCGCCGAACGGATTAGGCAAGCAGCGCTGCCTTGTTGTTCTCGAAGAACGAGCGGAACGGGGTCGGCTTCTTGCCGGTCAGCTTTTCGAGATCGCCGCTCTGGTCGCTAAGCTGGCCAAGCCTGATTCCGGCTTCGAAGCTGATCAGCATCGGGATGAGGAAATCCGGTACGCCATGCTGCTTCATGCCGGCGGCGAGCTGTTCGTCGGTCAGCTGGATTACGGTGACAGGCGTGCCAAGGACTTCGCTGGCGAGAACAGCGACCTGGGCCGAGGTGAAGCTTTCAGCGCCGGTGAGTGTGTAGGTGGCGCTTTCCGTCGTGCCCGAAGCGAGCACAGCGGCGATGGCTTCGGCGCAGTCGGCACGCGCGATGAAGGAGACCTTGCCCTCGCCCGTCGAGGTGTACCACTGGCCACCCGACTTCAGCACCGAGGGCAGGCTCATGAACTGGTTTTCCTGATACCAGGTGTTGCGCAGGATGGTGTAGCTGAGGCCAGACGCCTTGATTGCCTCTTCTGTCAGGCGATGATCCGGGGCGAAGATGACCTTGGCATCCGGCGTCGGGTTCGGCATCGACGTGTAGACAATGTGCTTGACGCCGGCGACCTTGGCGGCCTCGACGGCATTGGCGTGCTGGCGGCGGCGGGTGCCCTTGTCGTCGAGCGCGTCGGTGGAGATCAGCGCCAGGCGCGCGGCACCCTTGAAAGCCTCAGCCAAAGCAGCCGTGTCGTCGAAATCAGCCTTGCGGATCTCGACGCCCTTGGCGGCATAGTCGGCGAGCTTGGCCGGATCGCGCGTCGTGGCGATAATGCTGGCGGCCTCGACGCCACGCTCAAGAAGCTTGTCGAGCACCAGACGGCCGAGATGACCGGAGGCGCCGGTCACGAGAAGTTTGTCTGCCATGATCTACCCTTTCCCCGCGGAAGGCACTGCCTTGCCGCTAAATTCGTTTCGGTATATGGTCTCTTTTTGAGACTGGCTTCTATTTATGGCTTTCGAAGATCTTGTAAAGAAGGCAGAAATTTTCCACCTAGTTACCATAAGGGAACCACCTTGGACACGGAAAAGCTGAATCCGGAAATGATGCGCTCGCGCTTGGCTGAGAGGCTCGGCTTCGACCCAGCAAATTGCCCGATACGCGACGTCATGGACAATATCAGCGGCAAATGGAGCTTGCTGATGATGCTGGAGCTGACCGCAGGGCCAAAACGCTTCGGCGAATTGCGCCGCAAGGTGCCGGACATTTCGCAGCGCATGTTGACACAGACGCTGCGCGACCTGCAGCGCGACGGCTATGTGATGCGCACGGTCTATCCGACCCAGCCGCCGAGCGTAGAATACCGGCTGACCGAACTCGGGGAATCCTTCATGAGACCGATCGAGACACTGGTGGATTGGGCCGAGGAGAACCATGAGCGTATCCGCCAGTCCCGTGCGCAATTCGACCAGGCGGCTGTCGAGGCGGCTTGAACGCGTTTTTGTTTGCCGGCTAAATATTCGAAAATATTTTTCCGGCTAAGTAAGTTGACTTTRTGGCTGTAGGCGACGTCGATCGACCGATAACGAAGCTGTGCCTTGTCGATCGGTTTGTGCTGTGTTTTCATGCACCCAGCCAATGCAGTCCATGCAGATAGCCAGGGAGTGGAACTATGGAAACCGTCGAAGGAAATCACGCCACCGTCAGTTTCGACGGCAATAGATGCATCCACGCCCGCCGCTGCGTCATGGGTCAACCAGGCGTGTTCCGCGCCAATGTCGAGGGCGAATGGATCGATGCGGATGGCGCCAGCGCCGAGGAAATCCTGCATGTAGCGCTCAACTGTCCCTCCGGCGCCATCACCGTGCGCCGCAAGGATGGCGGCGCCGACGAGAAGGCGCCGCGCGCCAACATCATCATTGTGCGCGAAAACGGGCCGCTTGCCGTCAATGCCGAACTCGTGGTCGACGGCCATGGCGAGATGTTCCGCGCCACGCTCTGCCGCTGCGGCCTGTCGAAGAACAAGCCGTTCTGTGACAATTCCCATATCGAGGGCGGATTTTCGGCCACCGGCGAGCCGGTTGCAAAGGAATCGAAGCTGGCGATCACCGACCTGACCGGCACAGTGACGGTATCGCCGCAACCCAATGGTCCCCTGATGGTGACAGGCCGGCTGGAAATCGATTCCGGCACCGGCCACAATGTCGCGCGGGTGGAGAAGACCTGGCTCTGCCGCTGCGGGCAATCGAAGAACAAGCCGTATTGCGATGGGTCGCACAAGGCTGCGGGGTTTGAGGCGCCGTAGGGGGCGATATTTTCATACGTCTTTCGAGCGACATACCCCCTCTGCCCTGCCGGGCATCTCCCCCTCAAGGGGGGAGATTGACTCGCGGCAGCCGCTCGCGCCCATCTCAACGTTGCCGATGGGCGGTGGGGGTGCCCCTTGCCAATCTCCCCCCTTGAGGGGGAGATGCCCGGCAGGGTAGAGGGGGGTGGCCCTAACCTCAACGCCCAATGCTCACGCCTTCACATATTTCCGCCAATCATGTTCCTCCTCGAAGCCGAGCACCTCGCGGATCTTGCGGTTCGACAGCAGGCCTTCGTATTCACCGATCTCCCGCGTAAACTTCACGTTCGGGAAGAAGCGCGCCGCCAGTTCCCGGCTCGGCGTGTTGGCCGAGACCGTGTCGTTGGCGGCATTGAACACCTGATACCCCATGCCATCCTTCTCGATGCAGCGATGCACGATCTGGCCAAGATCACGGGCGTCGATATAGGACCATGCAATGCGCTTGCGCATTTCCGGATGGGCGAAGAATTCCGGAAACCTTTCGTATTCATGCGGCTCGATGACATTGCCGATGCGCAGCGCATAGATGTCGGCGCCGGAGCGCTCAGCGAACGCACGCGCCGTCTTTTCATTGACCACCTTCGACAGCCCGTAGGAATCCATCGGATTGACGTCGTAATCCTCTTCGAGCGGGAACTGATGGAAGTCGCGATGGCCTTCGGCGAAGCAGATCCCATAGGTCGTCTCGCTGGAGGCGACGATGATCTTGCGAATGCCGAGTTTCACCGCCGCTTCGATGACATTGTAGGTGCCCATCGTGTTGACGCGGAAGGTCTCGTTGTCAGTCTTGATCAGGATGCGCGGAATGGCGGCGAAATGCACCACGGCATCGAAAGGCTGCACGCCCCTGCCATGATCGAGATCGGGAGAATCCCGGTGCATGCTCATCGCATCGAACATCTGGCCGGAATCGGTGATGTCGGCGATCAGGTTGGTGACGCCGGGGCTATCGAGCGGCACGAGATCGACATTGTGCACCTCGTAGCCGGCATTCACCAGCCACGGCACCGCATGCCGCCCCGCCTTGCCCGAACCGCCGGTGAAGAAAATCCGCTTTTTCATGATTGGCCTCCGCTGTGATGGCGAAGGTGTAATCAATTTGTATGAGGAATGCCAGTCGTAGCCGATCACTTGAATGCGATCTCGCGTAGCTTGCTTCAGAACAGGACGAAATCGTCCATGCCGAGCTTGGTCTTGTTGTCGAGATCGGCGAATTCGATCGCCGCGTACTTCCTGCCCGAACCATCCGCGTCGTAGAACAGTTCCCCGGTCTTGGTGTTGTAGATCAGAAAATCGTTCTTATCCAAGGCTTTGGCACCAATGCGCAGTTCCGTGCCATCGAGGCTGTCGCCGATGGCGGCAAATAAATCCGGCGACAGGTCGATATCGTCGACGCCGTGTTTGAAGCCCTTGATAATGTCGAGATTGGTCTTGGCGTTGAGCGCGGTGTCAAACTTGAAATCGTCTGCGCCATTGCCACCCACAAGAACGTCCTTGCCGAGGCCGCCGTCGAGATATGAATTCGAGGCACCCGCCGTAATCGTGTCATTGCCCGCGCCGCCATCGGCATAGAAATCCAGTCCCTTCTGGTTACGGCCGAAGATCGTGTCATTGCCGGTGCCGCCCAGAACTTCGGGGAAGATATTGACATTGTGGCCGATGGCGCCGGTCGCGTGGCGAAAATCGGCGATCTGACCGCCGTTGGCGAGTTGCAACGTACGGAAGCCCAGCACTTCGCCGCTGAAATCGAGCTTTGCCTTGTCGGCCATTTGAAAGATCAGCCGGTCGCTGGGATCGAACGACAGGTCGATCTCCTTGAAGCCGAGCAATTGTGCAGTGCCGATCTTGAGCACATAGGACTGCGGATAGGGATAGTTGTCGACGATGAGCTTTTCGAAGCCCTTGATTGTCGCGGTGCTCAGGTCCCACTTGGTCTTGCCGAAGAAGTCGATGTGCAATTCGTCGGTGTCGGCGCCGCCGTCATAGGTCTCGCCCTTCTCGAATTCGCCATCCATGATGATCGAGACGGTGTCGTCGCCCTTCCCGGCGAGGATCTGATCCTTGCCCTCACCGCCATTGATCGTGTCCGCACCGTCGAGGCCAGACAGGAGATCGTTACCCATCGCTCCGACAAGCGTATCGGCCATGTTGCCGCCGGTCAGCGTGTCGATATCGTTGCCGCCGTAGAGTTCGTTGGTGCCATCAAGGGCGCCATCTATGTCGCTGGCGTGATTGGCGCCGATATAGACCAGATTTTCGAAATGGGTGGCTTCACCGTCATCCTCGCCGGCAAGCTTGAATTTGCCCGTCGCCATGTCGAAGCTGATATCACCGATGTCACCGTTGCGGTCCAGGTAAAGAGTATCGCTGCCGCTGCCGCCGTCGATATCGAGCGCGCCCAATCCCTTGCGCACCACATCGTTGCCGCCCCGCGCCTCGATATGGTCGTCGCCATCATGGGTGTCGATGTCATCGTCACCGTCGGTGGAAATCAGATAATCGGCCTTGTCGCCGCTGGTGAAGGTCAGCTTCTCGATGCTCTCGAGATATTCGCCGTTGTAGATGCCATCGATCTTGACCATGGCCGTGGCGTTCGACATGTCGAGATGGATCGAGATCTGCTCGTTGGTCTCGAGATTGACGACGCCGGCATAGGTGATGAATGCCCAGTCATTGCCTGCGCCGCCGAACAGGATATCCGACGGCGTGTCGGTCATCCCATCGGCATATTTTCCCGGTCCGTCGCCATAGGTATAGTCGCCCTGATAGATGAGGTTCGGCCCGGCATGCAGGACATCATCACCGTCGCCGCCCAGCAGCACGTCGTTTCCAGTGCCGGCGATCAGGGTATCGTTGCCGTCGCCGCCATCCAGCAGGTCGGAGCCGTCGGCGTCGGAGGCATTCTGGGTCTGGTCCCGCCCATAAAGGAGGTCGTTGCCGCCCTGGCCTTTCAGGCTATCGTCCGATGAGGACCCGTAGATGGTGTCGTCGCTATCCGTAGCCGGCATATTTTCCCCCATACTCTGCTCGACGCGGCGGCCAGCGAAAAATTAGCAGAATATGGAAACTTACCTATCCCCTGATCAGGGGAGCGAAACCGATATGCCCAAAACAAAAGGCCCCGCAGTTTCCCGCAGGGCCTTTCTTCAATTCGATATTGTTCGTCGATTACTCGACGATGGAGGCGACGATGCCGGCGCCGACGGTACGGCCGCCTTCGCGGATAGCGAAGCGCAGCTTCTCTTCCATCGCGATCGGAACGATCAGCTCGACGTCAACGGCCACGTTGTCGCCCGGCATGACCATTTCCGTG
>NZ_JBFUFK010000078.1:0-23332 GCF_056403475.1 Rhizobium sp. P2_G9
ACGCGATTCAATGCTGGCAAATTCGAATGATTTTGCGCTACACTCTGCCGGCATCGGGGATTCCTTTGAACCTGAGTTAAGTCGTTCTGGTAAAACAACTTTCTCAGATTCTCAGCCCCGATGCACCAACATAGTGTGAGATATTCGGGTTAGGTGACGCGGGACATCGCATCGGTTTTTCGCAACGTGCCAAGTCGTTGCAGATCGACCGCAGCAATAGCGTGTCAGAAATTCCAGTTGCGCGCCTTGGCGACGATGAAATCGCGGAAAACCTTGAGCTTGGCGGCGTTCTTGAGTTCGCTCGGGTAGCAGAAATAGGTGTCGAAGGACGGCACGTCGGCATGGGTGACGAGCTGTACCAGGCCGGGGTCACGACCGACGATATAGTCCGGCAGCATGGCGATGCCGATGCCGAGCAGCGCGGCGCGCTTGATCGAGGTGAGGCTGTTGATCTGCAGCGCCGGCGAACGCGGATGATCGTCCGGCCGTCCGGCCGTCTCCAGCCAATTGACATCAAGCAGGTAATTCGGCGCCGGTTCGCCGAAAGTGATGATGCGGTGGTTGTCGAGTTCTTCCAGCGTCTGCGGCTCGCCGTGCCTGCTGATATAGGAGGGCGCGGCATAGACATGCATATGCACGGTGAACAGCTTGCGCTGGATCAGGTCCGATTGCTGCGGCTCGCGCAGGCGAATGGCGCAGTCGGCATGGCGCATGTTGACGTCGAGTTCCTCGTTATCGAGGATCAGCTGCACCTGCATATCCGGATAAAGGCTGAGAAATTCCTGCACCTTGTCGGTCAGCCAGCCCTGGCCGAGGCCTACGGTGGTGGTGATGCGCAGCCGGCCGGTCGGCTTTTCGGTGGTCTCGGTCAGCTGCACCTTGACGGATTCGAGCTTCATCAGCACGTCGTGGGCGGTACGGTAGAGCAATTCGCCCTGTTCGGTGAGGATCAGGCCGCGCGCATGGCGATGGAAGAGTTTTGTGTTGATTTCCGATTCCAGCGCGCTCACCTGGCGGCTGATGGCGGACTGGGACAGATGCAACTTCTCGGCAGCGTGGGTGAACGACCCTGCCTCCGCAGCCGCATGAAAAATACGCAATTTGTCCCAGTCAAGCGACACGCTTCATTACCCCTCAAAAGAGCCTTTGCAGCTTCTCTTCATTCCGCCGCGATGGCGACGTGCAAATGTCCGGCCAGGTAGCGCTCGGCTTCGAGCGCCGCCATGCAGCCCATGCCGGCGGCGGTGATCGCCTGCCGGAAAGTATCGTCGGTGACGTCGCCGGCGGCGAACACGCCTTCGACATTGGTCGCCGTCGAATCCGGCGCCGTCCAGAGATAGCCGTTCGGCTTCGCCCGGAGCTGGCCGGTGAACAGTTCCGTGGCCGGCGCATGGCCGATGGCCACGAACAGGCCGTCGATGGCGCGCGCAGTGAGTTCGCCGGTGCGGGTATTCCGGATCACCACGCCGGTGACCGATGCCGGCATCGGCGGATGCAACTGCTCGCCGGTGATCTCGGCGATCTCGCTGTTCCACAGCACCGAGACGTTCTGGCGCTGGAACAGGCGCTCCTGCAGGATCTTTTCCGAACGGAAGGAATCGCGACGGTGCACGACCGTGACCGACTTGGCAATGTTGGAGAGATAGAGCGCCTCCTCGACGGCGGAATTGCCGCCGCCGACCACGATCACGTCCTTGTTGCGATAGAAGAAGCCGTCGCAGGTGGCGCAGGCGGAAACGCCAAAGCCCTGGTACTTCTTCTCGGAATCGATGCCGAGCCACTTGGCCTTGGCGCCGGTGGCGATGACGATCGTGTCGGCGATCCATTCCTGGCCGGAATCGGTCGTGGCATGAAAGGGCCGGCTCGACAGGTCGACGGAGGTCACGAGGTCGTTGACGATCTCGGCGCCGACATGCTTGGCCTGGCCCAGCATCTGCTCCATCAGCCACGGACCCTGGATCGGATCGGCATAGCCTGGATAATTCTCGACATCGGTGGTGATCATCAACTGGCCACCCTGTTCGAGGCCGGCGATCAGCACCGGCTGCAGCATTGCACGCGCTGCATAGATGGCGGCGGTGTAACCCGCCGGGCCAGAACCGATGATCAAGACCTTGGTATGACGTGCTGACATGACTTAAACCCTACGCAAAACACCGCGCCCCGCGGTAGAAAACCGGCACTTATGTATGAATGGACGAGGGTGATATTCAAGAGTGCAATTCGTTATCCACTGAATTACGGCTCATTCATGTCATCTATGCATAGCAAAATGGGCCAAAGTATAACCGATCACAAATTTGGGGCCGGCGCATGTGGTCTGGATGCGGTGTCGATCGGCTCTCAGCCCCTGGACCATACCGCCGCATAGACGCGGCCCAGCCCCCCGACCTCGTTGCCGATGTCGAAGGTTTCTCGCACATGTATCAACGCCTTGGCGGCATGTGTCTTGGCGCGTTCCGGATCAGCGAGATAGGGCTCGATGGCCTCAGTGAGCGCGTCTCCGGCCGGCACCACCATGCCCGTCTCGCCAGGCAAGATCATTTCGGCATAGGCGCCGGCATCGCTGGTGACGACGGCCGTTTCCGAGGCCATGGCTTCGAGCGGCGTCAAGCCGAAACCTTCATTGCGCGACGGGGCAACGAAGAGTGAGAAGCGCCGATACCAGATTCTGACGTCATCGACTTCGCCGAGGAAGACGATGCGATCGCTCAGACCTGCGGCACTGATCTTCGCCTTTAGGTCGCCGGCGAATTTCTGGTGCTCCGGCGCAATCCAGCCGGTGATCACCGCCGTCCAGTCCGGATATTTTGGCAGAAGCGCCAGCATGGCCTCGACGAACAGGTCCGTGCCCTTCTGATGGCGGACGCGGCCTGAGCAGCCAACCGCGTAGCGGCCCGGCAGACCAGCTGCTGCGAACCTGTCGGCCTCCGTCTGCGGCGGATGAAAGAGGGCGGTGTCGACGCCGTGCATGACGACAGTATGGGGCACGTCGAGGAAGGAGCCGGAGCGGCCGCTGGTCGCCACGACGGCGTCCATGCGCCGGATCAGCCATTTGGTGAAGCGGGTGTGGCGGCGCTGGCCGGCCGAGGTGAAGATCAGCCTGAAGGGCATGCGCAGCACGTCGCGCAAGAACACGCCGACGACCATCTCGTTGTTGCGGCGGGCGTGCCAGATGCGTGGACGGCCAGTTTTCGGCCGCCTCCAGCATTTCAGAAGATCGAGGAAACCGATCTTCGGCAGCGTGTCCGGCAGGCCGGGGCCGAGGGTGGCGATGTTGACGCCCGCAGCCACCTGGCGTGGCACGAGCTGGATGACCGTCGAGGTGACGCCCGAAAGCCTGCGCTTGAAATGCGGCGCGATCACCTCGATGTCATCGATGTCGGGCAAGGGGCTCAGCCCCAGGTGATGCCGACCACTTCATAGGCCTTGGAGCCGCCGGGCGCATTCACCTCGATGGAATCGCCGACTTCCTTGCCGATCAGGGCGCGCGCGATCGGCGACGAGATCGAAATCCGGCCGGATTTGACGTCGGCTTCCTGGTCTCCGACGATCTGATAGGTTTTCTCTTCCTCGGTGTCCTCGTCGATGAGTTTCACGCGAGCGCCAAACTTGATCTTGTCACCGGACATTTTCGAAAGATCGATAACTTCGGCGCGTGCGATATAGTCTTCCAACTCGCTGACGCGGCCTTCATTGTGGCTCTGGGCTTCCTTGGCAGCATGATATTCGGCATTTTCCGAAAGGTCGCCATGGGCGCGCGCTTCGGCAATCGCTTCGATAATCCGGGGACGCTCTTCCTGCTGACGCCAGCGAAGTTCTTCGTTCAGCTTTACAAAGCCAGACTGCGTCATCGGCACTTTATCTACCATTTCCATCGTCCTCAGCATTCGGCGCCCAATCCCAGCGGGCACAAAAAGAAAACGGTCCCAGAAGCGTGAGCTTCCGAACCGTCCGCAAACCAATTCTCCCTTTATAACAGAAGTGGAGCGGCAATTGCGAGAAAATTATTTTATCGGCGGGCGGGATCCCGCGAGACGCAATTTGCCGGTATCGCCAGAGAACGCCCGTAAGCGGATTGGACTGAGCCTGGACAGACGTTGCAAATTCGGCGAGCACTGAGGCTCAAAGTGCTCCAGAAAAGACTTTGCCGCCTCCGGAAGCGGCCTTAGATTGTGTGCTCTGGGCTCGTGTCTTCAGGAGGCTCCTCGTGCTCAACGTCCTGCTCTATATCTTTGTCATCGTGCTGTTGCTCATTCTGGTGCTGGTCATCTTCGCGATGACCAAGCCGAACGAGTTTTCGATCCGACGGTCCATCTCGATCCGGGCGCCTGCCGCGCGCGTCTATGGCCTGATCAATGATTTCCGACGCTGGCCGGCCTGGTCGCCATGGGAGAAGCTCGATCCCGCGATGGCAAAAACCATGGCCGGCGCGGAGGCTGGTCCCGGCGCTGTTTATATGTGGGAAGGCAACAAGAAGGTCGGAGCCGGCCGCATGGAGATCATCGCCGCCGAACCCTTTTCGCGGATCGAGATCAAGCTCAATTTCCTCAAACCCTTCGCCGCTGAAAACCGCACGGTGTTCACGCTCGTTGCGGCGGGCGAGGGGACCAATGTCACCTGGCAAATGACTGGGGTCAACAATCTCATGCTCAAGATGATGGGCATCGTCATGAACATGGACAAGATGATCGGCCGCGACTTCGAAAAGGGGCTTGCCGCGATGAAGGCGGCGGCTGAGCGGCCGGAGGGCGACTCCGGCTGACGATGGCAATACAATGTCGATTGTGGTGGAAGGCGGCCTTTGGGTCGCCTTTTTCGCGGCGAGGCGGGACAACTGTGGCAGGGCCGCCATGTTGCTGTCTGGCAGGTGAACGAGGCGTTCAGAGCGAGTTCAATCGCGGCATCCTATTACGGGGACAACGCGAATAACCCGCGTCTCTGTCGGAGGAAGATATGAGAAAGATTGTTTCTGCCGCTCTCGCCGCCCTCGTCGCCACCGCTGCCCTGACCACCACGGCACTCGCCGACGACCGCAATGGCGACAACGATCAATGGCGCCATCACGGCTGGCACCAGAACGACCAGCGCCGCGACTGGCGCGACAACGATCACCGCAATGACTGGCGTTCGGAAAATCGCCATGACGGCTGGCGGCGCGACCATTGGCGCCACAATGGCTGGGACCACGACGCCTGGCGCGGTCGTCCGTGGCGCTATGACGCTCCGGTCTGCTTCGTTCAGAAGCACCGCTATGTCGACGGCTGGGATCGCGTCCATATCGTGTTCGAGCGCGTTTGCCGCTGACAATACCGGTCCGATCCCTGTTTGAAACGTCGGATTTCCAGTTGCGACTGGGAATCCGGTTTTCCGTCATCCAGCAACAGGCGAATGCACGCGCCGCAGTGCGATCGGAATGAGGAGAAGAAAGGCAAAATAATAGACGGCCAGGATCTGGCTGGCGACCACGACCTCCGTGTCAGGCGGCTGCGCACCCAAATAACCGAGCCCCAGAAATGCCGCGACGAAAGTCAGCCACGCGATCAACCAGAGCCAGCGCCCTATACCTGCCATGGCGCTCGGCTTCGTCCACGGCCACAGACCGGGAGCCAGGACCGCAAGGAAGGCAATGACGAGACCAGCCGTCTTGTCCGGCACGCTCCGCATGAGCGAGAAATAGGGCAGGACGTGCCATGAGGGCACGATGGCAAACGTCGCGGGCTCGGGCTCGCGCGGCGGCAAGAAGTGCGCGAGCGCCAAGCCGAGGAGCAACCCGGTCGCAGCAGCCACGATGACCAGGGCCGCGAGCCAGACCCATCGGCGAGTCCGCCAGCGGCCGTAGTGGGCGAAAAGCACATCGATTGCGAGCAGTACCAGGAGTACGTTCGGCAAAATCCACGGTGACATGGCCAGTTGCTCCAGGATCGACATCGCCCATGGCGCATTGGCGGCCAGCCAGAACAGCAATTGTCCCTTCGGCAAGACATGGCGCATGAAGCTCAGGACTTCAGCCACCGTCCAGCCGAGGATCAGGATGACCCATGTGGCACTGCGGACGCGATCGAAAACGCCGTTGTAGAGCGATGCGAGGATATGAACGATCGCGATCAGATAGAAACCGTCGATCAGGTCTTCCGTAGAGGCGCGGCCGGCGGAAATCGTGAAGAAGACGTTGGCAAATAGCGCCAGGACTACGAATAGGCCGATATCCTGGGCGATCGTGCGGGAGGATGCGGTCATGCGTAGGCCCTACCGTAGCCGAAGATTTCGGGTCTATCGTTATCGGAGCCGCGGATGGCCCACTAACTCATCAGGCGGCCCGCGGCTCGATCTTTTCGAGCTCTGCCGCTATCAGCCGACGTCGCTGCATCAGGTCGTGATCCGTCTGAAGCCCGAGAAAATAGCCTTCCGACATGCCAAAGAAACGTGCGAGCCGGAGATCGGTATCGGCGGTCATTGCCCGCTGGCTATTGACAATTTCGTTGATCCGGCGTGGAGAAACGAAAATTGCGCGCGCCAATGCGTTCTGGCTGATGCCAAGGGGTTTCATGAATTCCTCGAGCAGGATTTCGCCCGCATGGGGATTATGCAGCAATTCATCGTCAGTCATGATAGTCGACGATCCCGACATTTTCGGCACCTCCATCATTCCAGGTAAAGCATATTCGCCACTGGTCGTTGATACGAATGCTGAACTGGCCTGCTCGATCGCCTTTGAGAGCCTCCAGCCGATTGCCCGGCGGCACGCGAAGATCTGGCAGCGTCTTGCTTTGGTTGAGTATGCGGAGCTTTCTCAGCGCAATATTCTGTATATCGGGCGGTAGCTTTCTGCTCCGCCTGCCCGACCATATCAGCTCGGTTTCCTGATCCGCGAAACTCTTGATCGCGCCTCGACTATAACGCGTTGCGTCATATAGCGCAACGCGTTATATCCAGCGTTACGCGAAATAAGCCTGCAACGGCTTGATATCCAGATTGCCTGCCTTCAGCGCCCGGATCGCCTCCGCCGCCGAGAGCGCCCCGGACATCGTCGTGTAGTACGGCACCTTCTGCATCAGCGCGGCACGACGCAGCGATTTCGAATCCGAGATCGCCTTGTTGCCGTCGGTCGTGTTGATGACCAACTGGACCTGGCGATTGCGGATGGCGTCCTCGATATGCGGCCGGCCTTCCAGCACCTTGTTGATCTTGGTCGACTGGATGCCATGGTCAGAGAGGAAGCGCTGTGTGCCGCCGGTCGCCATGACTTTGAAGCCGATGTCGTTGAGGATGCGGATGGCCGGGAGCACGCGCTCCTTGTCGCTGTCGCGCACCGAGACGAACACCGTGCCGGAGCGCGGCAGTTCGACATTGGCGCCGAGCTGGCTCTTGGCGAAGGCCAGCGCAAAGTCGGTGTCGAGGCCGATGACTTCGCCGGTTGAGCGCATTTCCGGGCCGAGCAGCGTGTCGACGCCCGGGAAGCGGGCGAAGGGGAACACAGCTTCCTTGACAGCGATGTGTTTCAGATTGCGCGGATCGGGGCGGGTGGGGACGTACGCTTTGAAGGCTGTGTCCAGCGTCTCGCCGGCCATGACGCGAGCAGCGATCTTGGCGATCGGCGCGCCGATGGTTTTCGCCACAAAGGGCACCGTGCGCGAGGCGCGCGGATTGACTTCGAGAATATAGATCACGCCGTCCTTGATGGCGTATTGGACGTTCATGAAGCCGCCGACATTGAGCGCTTTGGCGAGCGCCTTGGTCTGCACTTCGAGCTCGTCGACTGTGTCCTTCGGCAGCGTCCGCGGCGGCAGCGAGCAGGCCGAGTCGCCGGAATGGATGCCAGCTTCCTCGATATGCTCCATGATGCCGCAGATATAGACGTCCTTGCCGTCCGACAGGCAGTCGACATCGACTTCGATGGCGTTCGACAGATAGCTATCGAACAGCAGCGGGTTCTTGCCGAGCAGGGTATTGATCTGGCCGGTCTTGTCGTTCGGATAGCGTGCCTTGATGTCTTCCGGCACCAGTTCCGGCACGGTGTCGAGCAGATAGGTCTGGAGCTGGCTTTCCTGGTGGATGATCTGCATGGCGCGACCGCCGAGCACGTAGGACGGGCGTACGACCAGCGGGAAGCCGATCTCGGTGGCGACGAGGCGCGACTGTTCGACCGAATAGGCGATGCCATTCTTCGGCTGGTTGAGGTCGAGCTTCATCAAGAGCTTCTGGAAACGATCGCGATCCTCGGCGAGGTCGATCATGTCAGGGGCGGTGCCGAGGATCGGAATGCCGGCTCGCTCCAGCGCATCGGCAAGCTTCAGCGGCGTCTGGCCGCCGAACTGAACGATGACGCCCAGCAGTTCGCCCTTTTCCTGCTCGATCTTGAGAATTTCGATGACGTCTTCTGCGGTCAGCGGCTCGAAATAGAGGCGATCGGAGGTGTCGTAGTCGGTGGACACCGTCTCCGGATTGCAGTTGACCATGATCGCTTCGAAGCCGGCATCCTTCAGCGCGAAGGCGGCGTGGCAGCAGCAATAGTCGAACTCGATGCCCTGGCCGATACGGTTCGGGCCACCGCCGAGGATCACCACCTTCTTGCGGTCGGAAACCTGCGCTTCCGTGCGGGCGGCGCCGACGAAGGGTGTCTCATAGGTCGAATACATATAGGCGGTCGGCGAGGCGAATTCGGCGGCGCAGGTGTCTATGCGCTTGTAGACGGGGCGCACGTTCAGCTGGTTACGGATTTCGGCGACTTCCTTCGGCCGCTTGCCGGTCAGGGTGGCGAGGCGGGCGTCCGAAAAGCCCATGGCTTTGAGCATGCGCAGGTTGGTTGCGTCCTCCGGCAGGCCATGCTCGCGGATGCGCATTTCCATATCGACGATCGATTTGATCTGGGCGATAAACCACGGGTCGATCTTGCAGCCGTCGTGAACCTCTTCCTCGCTCATGCCGAGGCGCAACGCCTGCGCTACCTGGCGGAGCCGGTCGGGCGTCGGCGTGCCGATGGCGGCGCGGATGGCATTGTGGTCGTCGCCTTCGGCCATGCCGGGGATTTCGATCTCGTCGAGCCCGGTCAGGCCGGTTTCGAGGCCGCGCAGCGCCTTCTGCAGGCTTTCCTGGAAGGTGCGGCCGATGGCCATGACTTCGCCGACCGACTTCATTGCCGTGGTCAGCACCGGCGAGGCGCCGGGGAATTTCTCGAAGGCGAAGCGCGGGATTTTGGTCACGACATAGTCGATCGACGGCTCGAACGAGGCAGGCGTGGCGCCACCCGTGATGTCGTTGTCGAGTTCGTCGAGCGTATAGCCGATGGCGAGCTTGGCCGCGATCTTGGCGATCGGGAAGCCGGTGGCCTTCGAGGCCAGCGCCGAGGAGCGCGACACGCGCGGGTTCATCTCGATGACGACAAGGCGGCCATTGTCGGGATTGACGGCGAACTGGACGTTGGAGCCGCCGGTCTCGACGCCGATCTCACGCAACACCGCGATCGAGGCGTTGCGCATGATCTGGTATTCCTTGTCGGTCAAGGTCAGCGCCGGCGCCACGGTGATCGAGTCGCCCGTGTGGACGCCCATCGGGTCGATGTTCTCGATCGAGCAGATGATGATGCAATTGTCCGCCTTGTCACGGACGACTTCCATCTCGTATTCCTTCCAGCCGAGCACGCTTTCCTCGACCAGCACTTCGGTCGTGGGCGAGGCATCGAGGCCGGACGAGACGATGTCGAAGAATTCCGAGCGGTTATAGGCAATGCCGCCGCCAGTGCCACCCAGCGTAAAGGACGGGCGGATGATCGCCGGCAGGCCGATAGAATCCAGCGCCTGGGCAGCGAGCGCCTGGGCATGGTTCATATAGCGCTGCTTGCGGTCGCTTTCGCCGAGGTTCCATTTGTTTTCCAGGGCATCGAGCGCCTGGTCGAGGGTATCGCCGGAGAGCTCGCCGCGCAGCTTGGCGCGTTCGGTCTCGTGGCTGCGGCGGTCGGCATCCTTGATCTCGGTGGCATTGGCGAGCATGGAACGCGGGGTTTCGAGGCCGATGCGGGCCATGGCTTCGCGGAACAGTGCGCGGTCCTCGGCCATGTCGATGGCATCCGGCTTGGCGCCGATCATCTCTACATTATAGCGGTCGAGCACGCCCATGCGCCGCAGCGACAGTGCTGTGTTGAGGGCCGTCTGGCCGCCCATGGTCGGCAGAAGTGCGTCCGGGCGTTCCTTGGCGATGATCTTGGCGACGACTTCGGGCGTGATCGGCTCGACATAGGTCGCATCCGCCAGGTTCGGATCGGTCATGATTGTCGCCGGGTTGGAATTGACCAGGATGACCCGGTAGCCCTCTTCCTTCAGCGCTTTGCAGGCCTGGGTGCCGGAATAATCGAATTCGCAGGCCTGACCGATGACGATCGGGCCGGCACCAATGATGAGGATCGATTTGATATCCTGGCGCTTCGGCATCTATACTTCCATCTAATCTTCGCCTGCAGCAAAGGCCGGCTGACGGTAATCTACCGGCCGGGTGCAGGGGACGTTTCTCAAGGCTAGGTGGGCCTTATAGGGAAATGTGTCGGTAAGCGGAACCCCGTCCGCACAAGTTTTTTCCGCAATTCACGGATCAGTCTTTACCATTCCCGCGAAGGCCGAGCGGCCCATTCGTGACAGCGACATGCTCGCGTGACATAAGCGCGCCGAAAAACGCGTTCGGAACCAGTTGAGACTATGATTCGTATCGAAAACATCAGCAAGCAGAACAGCCATCGCATTCTCTATATCGAAGCCTCGGCGGCTTTGAACCGGGGCGAGAAGATCGGGCTTGTCGGCCCGAACGGCGCCGGCAAGACGACGCTCTTCCGGATGATCACCAGCGAGGAACTGCCTGACGAAGGGCAAGTGTCCGCCGACAAGGGCATCACCATCGGCTATTTCAACCAGGATGTCGGCGAGATGAGCGGCCGTAGCGCCGTGGCCGAGGTCATGGATGGCGCCGGGCCGGTCAGCACCGTCGCGGCGGAGATGCGTGAACTCGAGGCGGCGATGGTCGATCCCGACCGGGCCGACGAGATGGATGCGATCATCGAGCGCTATGGCGAAGTGCAGGCGCGGTTCGAGGAACTCGACGGCTATGCGCTGGACGGCAGGGCGCGGGAAGTGCTCGATGGCCTGAGCTTCAGCCAGGAAATGATGGATGGCGATGTCGGCGCGCTTTCGGGCGGCTGGAAGATGCGCGTGGCGCTGGCCCGCATCCTGCTGATGCGGCCCGACGTGATGCTGCTCGACGAGCCGAGCAACCATCTCGATCTCGAAAGCCTGATCTGGCTGGAGCAGTTTCTGAGGGGTTATGACGGCGCGCTGCTGATGACTTCGCACGACCGCGAGTTCATGAACCGCATCGTCAACAAGATCATCGAGATCGATGGCGGCTCGCTGACCACTTATTCCGGCGACTTTGAATTCTATGCCGAGCAGCGGGCGCAGAACGAAAAGCAGCAACAGGCACAGTTCGAGCGCCAGCAGGCGATGCTCGCCAAGGAAATCAAGTTCATCGAGCGGTTCAAGGCGCGCGCCAGCCACGCCGCGCAGGTGCAGAGCCGGGTGAAGAAGCTCGAAAAGATCGAACGCGTCGAGCCGCCGAAGCGTCGGCAGACAGTCGCCTTCGACTTCCTGCCGGCGCCGCGCTCAGGCGAAGACGTGGTCAATATCAGGAACGTCCACAAGAAATATGGCAGCAAAGTCATCTATGAGGGGCTGGATTTCATGATCCGCCGGCGCGAGCGCTGGTGCATCATGGGCGTAAACGGGGCCGGCAAGTCGACCCTGCTCAAGTTGGTGGCGGGCTCCGCAGACCCTGACCAGGGCAGCGTCACGATCGGGGCGAGTGTCAAGATGGGTTATTTCGCCCAGCACGCCATGGACCTGCTCGATGGCGACCGCACGGTGTTTCAATGGCTGGAGGATTCCTTTCCGCAGGCGGGGCAGGGGGCGCTCAGGACGCTGGCCGGCTGCTTCGGCTTTTCCGGCGACGACCAGGAGAAGAAGTGCCGGGTGCTGTCGGGCGGCGAGAAAGCGCGGCTGGTCATGGCCCGCATGCTGTTCGATCCACCGAACCTGCTCGTGCTCGACGAGCCGACCAACCATCTCGACCTCGATACCAAGGAAATGCTGATCAAGGCCTTGGCCGACTATGAAGGTACGATGCTGTTCGTCAGCCACGACCGGCATTTCCTCGCCGAGCTGTCCAACCGGGTGCTGGAACTGACGCCGGAAGGCATCCATCAGTACAATGGTGGCTACACGGAATACGTGGCGCGCTCAGGCYACGAGGCGCCGGGGCTGCACGGCTGATGCAACCCTCTTTCAAATGCAAACGGCGGGCAATGCCCGCCGTTTGTGTCCGGTGATATCGGTTCGGATCAGAACTCTTCCCAATCTCCGCCCGATGGCGAAGCGGCCGGTGCCGACGAGAAGGCGGCGGCGAGCTTGTTGCCGAGAGCACGAGCGGGAGATGCTGCCGGGCGGGCCTGCGCAGTCGCTGGCGCAGGCGCCGTGGCGCGCGGCGCGGGGCGTGCGGCGGGCTGGATAGCCGGGCGGGCCGGGGCGTGTGCGGCCGGGCGAGACTGGTGCTGGGCGGTGGCGCGCACTACTCTTGTACCGCCGCCGAGCTCGAACTGGCCGAGCCGCGACGACAGCGACGTCACTTCGGTCACCAGCGTGTGCGAAGCGGCGTTGGACTCCTCCACCATGGCGGCGTTCTGCTGGGTCGCCTGGTCCATCTGGTTGACGGCGGCGTTGATTTCCTGAAGGCCGGTCGATTGCTCGCGGGCGGCCTGGACGATCGCCTCGACATTGCGGTTGATGTCCTGCACCTGGGTGACGATGGCCGTCAGCGCTTCGCCGGTCTGGCCGACGAGGCTGACGCCGCGTTTGACCTGTTGGCCGGAGGCGGTGATCAGGGCTTTGATTTCCTTTGCCGCAGTGGCCGAGCGTTGGGCGAGTTCGCGCACTTCCTGGGCGACGACGGCAAAACCCTTGCCGGCTTCACCGGCGCGAGCGGCTTCGACGCCGGCATTCAAGGCCAGGAGGTTGGTCTGGAAGGCGATGTCGTCGATCACGCCGATGATGTTGGAGATCGACTGCGAGGATTGCTCGATGGCACTCATCGCCTCGACTGCGTCGCGGACAACGGCGCCGGACTGTTCGGCGCCCTGCTTGGTGCGGGCGACGAGCGAGCCGGCTTCCTCGGCGCGGACTGTCGAATCCTTGACCGAGGTGGTGATTTCCTCGAGTGCCGCAGCCGTCTCCTCGACGGAGGCCGCCTGCTGTTCGGTGCGGCGGGCGAGATTGTCGGCCGCGGAACGGATTTCCTCGGAACCGGTTTGGATGGTCACGGCATTTTCGGAGAAGGACAGCATGGCCGCCTGCAGCTTCTCGACGCTTTCGTTGAAGCTGGCGCGGATCGAGTCGAGTTGCTCGGTGAATGGCTTTTCCAGCCGCACGGTCATGTCGCCGTTGGAAAGCCGCGCCAGGCCGTCGCCGAGTTCTTCCACCGCGAATTTGATCGACGCTTCGCGCGCCTGATGCATATGTGAGCGCTCGTTGCGTTCGTTCTCCTCGCGCGCCATCGTCGCTTCGACGTCCTTTTCGAGCTCCACCTTGCGACGGTTGCTTTCGAGCAGCACGCCGAGCGAGCGGGAAAGGTCGCCGATCTCGTCCTTGCGGTCGATATCCTTGAGCGCGACGTCGAGCTTGCCGCCGGCGAGTTCACGGGTGGCGGCGATGACGCCGGTAATGCGGGCGATGAAGCCGCGGGCAATCAGCCAGCCGCCGAGGCCTAGCAGCAGGGCGGCGACGAGCGTGATCGCGGCGGCACTCCAGATCATCGTATGGAGCTGCGCGAAGACCGTGCCCTTCGGCACCGACACGATTGCATACCAGTTGTTATCATCAGTGAGTTTAACCGGATAGGCGATCGACAGATAGGCTTGACCGTCGATTCCGACCGTTTCCGATTCCTTGCCGGCATTGGCGATCAGCGCGTCCCAGCCCTTGGTCTTGTCGCCGGCATCCTTCAGCGTCTTGCCGCCGAGCGAAGCGTCGGGATGGCTGATGATGTTGCCGGCGGCCGTGATCAGCGCAATATAGCCTGTGCTCATCGGCTTGACGGCGTTGAGCGCCTTGTTGACGTTATCGAGCGACATGTCCATGCCGGCGACGCCGACGGCCTTGCCGTCGATCATGATCGGCGTGGTGATCGAGGTCATCATCACCTGCTTGCTCTCGATCGCATAGGAATAGGGCTCGATGATCACCGATTTGGCACGATCGTGCGGGAGAAGGTAGTAATCGCCGGCGCCCGGCTTGTCGTAGTCGGTGAGCGGTGTGTGAAGAATCTTGTCTCCGCTATGCACCCAATAGGGGATATAGCGGCCGGTGGCGTCGTGGCCTTCCTTGTTGACGAAATCCTTGTCCTTGCCGTCAAAGGCGTTCGGATCCCAGCCGGTCCATGTGCCGAGCGCGATCTTGTTGTCTTCCAGCAGGTTCTTCAGCAGCAGGTCGGCCTGGACGCGGTCGGGATGACCGCCATCCTTCATCGCCGACAGCGACGTCTCCATGTTCTTCACCGTCTGCAGCGCGTTCTGCATCACCTCCTGGATGTCGCGCGCATTGGCGCTGGCGATCTGGCGCATCTCACCGAGGCTGCCCGCGCGGACGTCGTTGTAGGCGACCCAGAAGAGCACGCCGGAGGCGGCAATGGTGGCCACGACACCGCAGGCGGCGACGGAAAAGATGTTCCGGCTGGTTGCCGACTTGAAGAGCATGCGAATTCCCTCCTGTAACGATAGGTGAGGCGTGTCCCTCCGGCGCATCCGCCCGATCAAGGTCAGTGACCGACGCAGGCAGGTGCAGACCGGGAAACGCTCGATGTTGCCAAAAGTATTATGTGCGAATTAATTTAGCGTTTAGCGAAGTACCGCTGCACGATTGGAATCAAACGATTATATTGATGGAATGCCTGCCTATGGTTGGTAAATACGTTCGCTATTCAAGCCTGGCGCGAACGTCGGCAGCATAAGTACGGCTGACCGGAACTTCAGTGCCGTCCGCCAACCTGAGAACGGCCCTGCCATCCACGCGTTTTACCGTGTCGACAAAATCGTCTGCGACCCAATGCGAGCGATGGACCTGCAGGCCGCGACTCACGCCGACTTCCGCCAGCGCATCGGAGAACCTGAGCAGAAGCAACTCGCTGCCGCGGCTCGTCTTGACCAGCGTATAGTGATCTTCGACGGCGATGTGCAGGATGAGGCCGCGGTTTTCCGGCTTCAGACGGCGCAGGAGCGGCGGCGGTTCGACAGATGCAGCAGTTGCCGGGGCGGCGTCTTGCTCAGGTCCCGCGAATGGCGCGGACGATGTCTCTTGCGTCTGCCGAGCGAGTGCCTCGTTCGACATCGCCATATAGGTGATCAAGCAAAAGATGACGCAGAGCGGCACTGAAAAAAGCATTTCGGAGCCGATCGTAACGGCCGCCGGCGCGTGTCCGAACCAGGCATAGCCGAAGAGTTCGATGATCACGCCGATCGGGATGGCCGCGACGACCGAACCGATCAACATCCGGATGAGCATGCCCGGCAGGAAGCTTCTGAGCAGGACGTCGCCCAGGACGGAGAAAACCAGCGCCGTGGTCCAGGCGAAGAGATGCAGGCTCAGCCAATAACCCAGCCGCGGCAGGAAGCGCAGGTCCTCCAGCGTGCCGAACGGGCCTGTCAGCGCAAAGAGCAGAACCACCGCGCCGAAGGTGATCCAGAGCCGATGCGATGTCGCAATGGTCTGCAGTTCACGAAGCGTGGATTGCACGACGCCGCCGTTCACGAATTTCCTCCGCTCTCCACGCAGATCTCCTTGAAGCGGAAAGACAGATGGACGAGGCCGGTGGCAATTGCAACTGTTTCAGGACAAGGCCATGAACCTCGCGCCGCTTCTCGATGCCCCTCTCGCCATCCAGGTCCATGTCGCAACCGTCGTTCCCGCAGCCCTCATCGGCCCCTACATGTTCTGGGCACGCAAGGGCACGCCGACCCATCGGCTTGTCGGGCGGGTATGGCTGGGGCTGATGGTCCTGGCTGCGCTTTCGTCGTTCTTCATCCACCAGATCAATCTGTTCATGGGCTTTAGCCCCATCCACCTCGTTTCGATCTTCGTGCTGGTTACCGCATGGCTCGCCTATCGTTCGGCGCGCCAGCGCCGGATCAAGGATCACAAGCGGCAGATGCTGGGGCTTTATTTCGGCGGCGTGGTCGGCGCCGGGCTGTTCACGCTGCTGCCCGGCCGGATCATGAACAAGGTGGCGTTCACCTATGCGGATCTCGGCCCCGAGCTTTCGAGGCTTCTGATGCTTCTCGGCGCGATGGCCGGCATCACAATCCTGCTCTTCATTCTGTCGCGGCTTGCTGCAAGGCGGCGCGCTTTCACGCGGCCGCTGGTGGAACGGATTTGAACATGACGCAGTTATCTGCTTAAATCGCCGGACAAATCGGCAGATAACCGGAGTTTCCTATGGAATGGAGAGGACGCCGCCAATCGAGTAATATCGAGGATGAGCGGGGCACTGACCCGACATCGGCGCCGGGAAGCCCCTATAACGGACGCCAGGGTGGGATCAACGTCCCGGTCGGGCGCGGCGGCATCGGCTCGATCGTGCTGATCATCATTGTCGTTATCGTGCTCAGGTTCATGGGCGTCGACGTGACGCAACTGCTTGGCGACGGCCAGACGCAATCGCCAGGCTATACGCAGAGCCAGAGCACGTCCACCCAGAGCACGGCCGGCGAGGAGGACACCAAGGCGTTCGTGGCGACCATGTTGGCCGAGACCGAGGACGTCTGGAATGGCATTTTCCAGTCGATGGGCAAGCAATATGAAGAGCCCAAGCTGCTGTTGTTCCGCAATTCCTATCCCTCGGCCTGCGGCCAGGCGAGTGCCGCGACCGGCCCGTTCTATTGCCCCAATGACCGTAAGGTCTATCTCGACATGGCCTTCTTCCAGGAAATGTCGCAACGCTTCGGCGCTTCGGGCGAATTTGCCGACGCCTATGTTGTCGCCCACGAGGTCGGCCATCACGTGCAGAACCTGCTCGGCATCCTGCCGCGCTTCAACCGCGCCCGCCAGAGCATGAGCGAGAGCCAGGCCAATGCCGCTTCCGTTCGGATCGAACTGCAGGCGGACTGCTTTGCCGGCATCTGGGGCAAGTTCACCAAGCAAAGGGGCCTGCTCGACAAGGGTGACCTCGAAGACGCGCTCAACGCCGCCAACCAGATCGGAGACGACAACCTGCAGAAGCAGGCGCAGGGTTATGTCGTGCCCGACAGCTTCACTCATGGCACGTCTGAGCAGCGTATGCGCTGGTTTAAGCGCGGTTTCGACAGCGGCAAGCTCACGGACTGCGACACGTCGACAGGGCAACTCTGATAGAGGCGAAATTCCGACAGACAGGCCTACCGATGCATAGGCCGGAGCACTATATCCTTCCCGGCACTAATCCTGGGAGGGGACGCCGTGGAAATCATTACCCCTAGCATTGCGAATATCGGGCTGTTCGTCAGCGCCGCTCTTGTGTTGCTTCTCATTCCGGGTCCAGCCGTTCTCTATCTTGTCGGGCGCTCGGTCGAGCAGGGCAGACTTGCGGGATTGTATTCGATCCTCGGAATTCATACGGCAACGCTCGTCCATGTCGCTGCGGCGTCGTTTGGATTGTCCGCCGTGCTCGCTTCGTCGGCGCTTGCCTTCAGCATCGTCAAATATGCCGGTGCTGCCTATTTGATCTGGCTCGGCCTCAGGAAAATCCTTGGCCGGACCAGTGCCAACGATGTCGAGGTGACGGCATCAGGGCATAGCCATCGTCGCGTTTTCCGTGACGGTTTCGTCGTCAATCTCCTGAACCCCAAGACAGCACTGTTTTTCCTGGCCTTCCTGCCGCAGTTCGTTGATGTGAGCCGTGGCCATGTCGCCATGCAGATCGCTTTCCTTGGCGTGCTCTTCACGGCGATCGGTCTGATGACGGACGGCTGCTATGCGTTCGCTGCCGGGACCGCCGGCAATTGGTTGAAGCGCAACAGGGGCTATCTGAAATTCGAGCGTTATATCAGCGGCGTCACGTTCATTGGCCTCGGACTGACGGCGGCATTCGCGGGAAATCATAGGAAGTAGAAGGCTTTGCAGGTTCTGTTTGGTGTAAGCGCCGACGCAGCAGTCAGAATGGTTGATGTATGACATCAGAATTTTTGGCGCTTCGGCTGGCCGCTTTTGACCAAGCTGACTTGAAGAAGGTCAAATTTTCGGTTAGAGAAAATCGTTCCTTTTATGTTCTGGTCTTTGCGGCCGGAAAACGGCGTGAGACCAGACATGATTGACGAAAAACGCGCCCGTCGCGGGCTGGCGCTCGTGTTCCTTATCGTGCTGATGGATATGATGGGCATTGCGCTGATCATGCCCGTCATGCCGGCCTATCTAAAGGAATTGACCGGGGCTGACGCCACGCAAGCCGTCGTCGAGGGCAGCTGGCTGTTCATCGTCTATTCGGCGATGCAGTTCCTGTTCGGCACCTTCATCGGCAATGTCAGCGACCGTTTCGGCCGGCGGCCCATCCTGCTTGCCTCGGTGCTCTCTTTTGCCATCGACAATCTGATTTGCGCGGTGGCCGGCAGCTACTGGATGCTGTTCATCGGCAGGGTTCTGGCCGGTATTTCCGGCGCGAGCTATGCCACAGCCTCGGCCTATGTCGCCGACATTTCGACGGACGAGAACCGCGCCAAGAATTTCGGCCTGGTGGGCATCTCCTTTGGCGTCGGCTTTACCATCGGACCGGTGATCGGCGGCCTGCTCGGCGAGCTCGGGCCGCGCGTGCCCTTTTATATGGCGGCGCTGATCGCCTTCCTCAATTTCCTGGTCGGCATGATCTTCCTGCCGGAAACACTGGACGCCGAGCATCGTCGCAAGTTCGAATGGAAGCGCGCCAATCCGCTGGGCGGGCTCCTGCAGATGCGCAACTACAAGGGCATCGGTTCGGTTGTCGGCGTCATGTTTCTGTTCTGGTTTGCGCATGTCGTCTATCCCATCGCCTGGCCCTATGTCGCCAATTACCGCTATGGCTGGAGCCAGGGCATGATCGGCCTGTCGTTGGGAACGTTCGGCGTGCTGAGCGCCTTCATCATGGGGGTTGTCCTGCCGCGCTTCGTCAAGGTCTATGGTGAATGGACGACGGCGATCGTCGGGCTGATCTTCTGCGCGGTCGGTTTCCTTGGCTATGCCTTTGCCTGGCAGGGATGGATGGTGTTCGTCGTCATCGCCGTCGCCTGCCTGGAAGGCATGACCGATCCCGCCTTGCGCTCGATCTCGGCGGCCGGTGTGCCGCCGTCGATGCAGGGTGAGTTGCAGGGCACGCTGAACAGCCTGTCGAGCATCACCTCGATTGTCGGCCCGTTCCTGTTCTCCTATCTGTTCAGCACCTTCACCGCGCCCCAGGCGCCGGTGCATTTTCCTGGCGCGCCTTATGCCGCGGCGGCGCTGATGACGATCGCGGGCCTGATCATCTTCGTCCTGAAAGTGCGACGGCCGGCGATCCCAATGGCTGAACCAGCGACCTATCACGGGCATTGATACTGCTATGAATAGTTGAGACGGATCGCCAGCGCGTCTGGCGTTTGCGGTCGCCGTCCGGTATCAGCGCAAGGCAGCGTTGGAGGAGACGTGGAAGAGATTGCGCACCATCGGCAACAGGTGATCGTGGACAATGGCTGGAAAAGCCATTTCGTCCAGACACTTGTGCTCGGCATTCCGCTGATCGGTGCCCAGCTCGCCCAGCTCGGCATCAATGTCACCGACGTCTTCATCATGGGCCGTCTCGGCACGGCCGAGCTCGCGGCGATGGTGCTCGCCAGCCAGTATTTCTTCACGCTGTTCATCTTCGGCTCCGGCTTTGCCACTGCCGTCGTGCCGCTGGCCGCGCATGCGGTGGCGCAGGACGACAAGATGCAGGTGCGTAGGTCGGTGCGCATGGGGCTCTGGATCGTCTTTGGCTTTTCGGCGCTCACCATCCCGGGGATTTACCATGCCGAGAGCGTGCTGGTCTTTGCCGGACAGGACCCGCATATCGCCAAGCTTGCCGGCGACTATCTGCACGTTGCCGGCCTCGGCATGTTTCCCGGCCTTGCCTTCATGGTGCTGCGCTCTTTTCTGAGCGCCGTCGGCCGTGCCGGCTTCATCCTCTACGTGACGCTGATCATTCTCGTCTTCAATGCCGTCTGTGCCTATAGCCTCGTGCTCGGCCATTTCGGCCTGCCGGCGCTTGGCATGTTCGGTGCTTCGATCGTGGCGCTATCGGCCAATATTCTCGGCCTGGTGCTGACCATTGTTTATATCGAACGCAGCGCGGCACTGCGCGCCTACGAAATCTTCGTCCGCTTCTGGCGGATCGATCTCTATGTGCTCTGGGAAGTTTTCCGCCTCGGCCTGCCGATCAGCCTCACCATTCTCGCCGAAGTCAGCCTGTTCACCGTTGCCTCGCTGCTGATGGGCCGGATCGGCACGGTGGAGCTGGCAGCCCATGGCATCGCGCTGCAATGGGCCTCCGTCGCCTTCATGATTCCGCTCGGGCTGGCGCAGGCCGCAACGGTGCGCGTCGGCATGGCGGCAGGGGCGGGCGATCATCAGGCGCTGGTGCGCGCTTCGCTGGTCGTGGTGGTGATCTCGATGACCTGTTCGCTGATCGGCGGCATCGTCTATGCCACCCACCCGACACAACTCGCTTCACTCTATCTCGATCGATCCAAGCCCGATGCCGATGCGGTGCTGACCTATGCCAGCGGTCTCGTGGTGATTGCCGGCATTTTTCAGYTTGTCGATGGCCTGCAGGCGATCGGTGCCGGCCTGCTGCGCGGCATCAAGGATACGACCGTGCCGATGATCCTGGCGCTGATTGCCTATTGGGCGATCGGTTTTCTGCTCGCCTATGTGCTCGCCTTCCATGCCGGTTTCGGCGGCATTGGGGTCTGGATCGGTTTTCTCTGCGGCCTTGCCGCAGCGTCGGTCCTGCTGCTTGGGCGATATTTCATCCTTGTATCGCGCATGCAAAAGGCGGCCTGAGGGGCCGCCTTCCAAAGGCTTGCTTCGTCAGCAGATCAACGTTCGGCGATTGCCGGCTCGCCCTTCTTTTCCTTGATCAGGTTCATGAAGCGGCGGAAGAGATAGTGGCTGTCCTGCGGGCCGGGCGAGGCCTCGGGGTGATGCTGCACGGAGAAGACCGGCTTGCCGGTGAGGCGCAGACCGCAATTGGTGCCGTCGAACAGCGACACATGCGTCTCCTCTACGCCATCGGGCAGCGATTTCGCATCTACAGCAAAGCCGTGATTCATTGAGACGATCTCGACCTTGCCGGTCGTGTGATCCTTGACCGGATGGTTGGCGCCGTGATGGCCCTGGTGCATCTTTTCGGTCTTACCGCCGAGCGCCAGGCCGAGCATCTGATGACCAAGGCAGATACCGAAGACAGGCAGATCGGTTTTGAGCAGCGACTGGATGGTCGGCACGGCATAGATGCCGGTGGCGGCCGGGTCGCCCGGGCCGTTCGACAGGAAAACGCCATCCGGCTTCTGCGCCATCACCTCGTCGGCCGTCGTCGTCGCCGGCATCACGGTGACCTTGCAGTCGAGCCCGGTGAACAGGCGCAGGATGTTGCGTTTGACGCCGAAATCAAGGCAGACGACGTGGTATTTCGCATCTTCAGGCGCGAGGTCGGAATAGCCCTCGTTCCACAGCCAGGGCTTTTGCGTCCATTGCGACGACTGGCCGGATGAAGCGACTTTGGCGAGGTCGAGATCGACCAGGCCGCTCCAGGCCTTGGCCTCGGCCTTCAGCACGTCGATGTCGAAGATGCCATTCGGGTCATGGGCGATCACTGCATTCGGCATGCCGTTCTCGCGGATCCAGGCGGTCAGCGCGCGCGTGTCGATACCGCACATGCCGACGATGCCGCGCGCCTTCAGCCAGGTGTCGAGGTGCTTTTGCGCCCGGTAGTTGGAAGGGTCGGTGATGTCGGCCTTGAAGATCACGCCGACCGCGCCGTGGCGGGCCGCTGGCGTCAGGTCCTCGATGTCTTCCTCATTGGTGCCGATATTGCCGATATGCGGAAAGGTGAAGGTGACGATCTGGCCGAGATAAGAGGGATCGGTGAGGATTTCCTCATATCCGGTCAGCGCCGTGTTGAAACAGACCTCTGCCTGGGTTCGGCCCACGGCCCCGACGCCCTTGCCTTCGATGACGGTGCCATCGGCCAGGACGAGAAGGGCTGTGGGCTTGTCGATGGTCCAGGGTGAGGTGCTCATGTCGCTCCGTTCCGGCGGGATCTGTCCGCCTCGTGCTCGCAGGAAAACGCGCTCGGATCACTCCGCGCCGCCAGGATTTTCCCCTTTCTTGCTGTTGGCGCGGAAAATAGTCAGCGGGCGGTCGCCGGTCAATGTGCGAAGGGTCGCATGTGTGAAATAAATGTGAAGGTAAATCAGGCACTTGTCGATGCCGCATTGCTTTTTCCACATTCTCTCGGCATAAGCGCCAGAAATCCTGGAGAATCCTGCCATGCGCGACGAACTGATGACCGCCCTCAAGGAGGCGATGAAGGCCAAGGAAACGGCGCGGGTTTCGACGATCCGCATGGTCCAGGCTGCGATCAAGGACCTCGACATCGCCAGCCGCACCAAGGCCGACCCGACCGTGACCGACGGCGACATCGCCCAGCTTTTGTCGAAACTCGTCAAGCAGCGCGAGGAATCGGCGAAGATGTACGACGATGGCGGGCGGCCAGAGCTTTCGGCCAAGGAGCGCGAGGAGATCGCCATCATCTCCGAGTTCATGCCGAAGCAACTTTCGGAAGCCGAGGTGATCGAAATCATCAAGGGCATCATCGCCGAGACCGGTGCGGCGAGCATCAAAGACATGGGCAAGGTGATGTCGACGCTGCGGGAACGTTACCCGGGCCAGCTCGATTTCGGCAAGGCGTCCGGGCAGATCAAGGCACTGCTCGGTTGACTTTATGACCTGTGAATTGCTGTAATACCAAGTGTCGATGATATGAACCTATTGCGTGACCCGGAAACGGTCATCCGGGTAGGAAAATACCGCAGAGCGTGCCTTGGCATCGGTCGAGGATTTTGACGCCCCCGGTGGCCGATTTCCGGGTCACCCTGCGGGCCGGGCGCTTTTGGCTTCCGGACGTCGTCGAAAATCCTCGCCGGACCGGCGGGTCCGACTGCGGTTTGCTCCTAGCCGGAAGCCAAAAGCGCCCGGCGCAATAGGTTCATATCATCGACACTTGGTAT
>NZ_JBFUFK010000079.1:0-28049 GCF_056403475.1 Rhizobium sp. P2_G9
GCTCGGGCGTTGCCGCCGCCTCGCCAAGGATTGGGAAAAATCCATCGAAAGCTCAACAGCATGGGCGCAAATCGCTTCAATCCGAATGCTCACAAGGCGCATCGCAAGGTATTGGATCTACGAATGAACTTTTGAATCGGGCTCTAAGACGCTGGAACGCGGCATTTTCGACAGCATCTTCATTGCCGACGTCATCGGCTATTACGACGTCTACCAGGGCAGCATGGAACATGCTTTCCGGCAAGCGGCGCAGATCCCGGTCAACGATCCGCTGCAGCTGGCCGTGCCGATCACCATCAACACCAAGCATATCGGAGTTGGCATCACCGCCTCGACCTCGTTCGAGCATCCCTATACCTTCGCCCGGCGTCTGGCGACGGCCGATCACCTGACCGATGGCCGCGTCGCCTGGAACATCGTCACCTCCTATCTCGAAAGCGGCGCCAGGAATGTCGGCGAGACCGGCCTTCGACAGCATGACAATCGCTACGAGGTCGCGGAGGAATATCTGGAAATCCTCTACAAGCTGTTCGAAGGCAGCTGGGAGGAGGGGGCGGTGTTGCGCGACAAGGCGCGCCGCATCTTCATCGATCCGGACAAGGTGCACGAGATCGGCCATTCCGGCAAATATTTCCAGGTGCCGGGCTATCATCTTTCCGAACCTTCCCCACAGCGCACGCCCCTGCTGTTCCAGGCGGGCCATTCGGAGGCGGGGCGGCGGTTTGCGGCGCGCAACGCCGAATGCGTCTTCGTCGGCGCGCTCGCCAAGCCGGCGCTCAAGGCCTATGTCGACGATATCAGGGCGCGCGCGGCGGCACTTGGCCGCGACCCGATGAAGCTGCTGGTCTACAACCTGACCACGGTCATCGTCGACGAAACCGATGCCAAGGCGGAGGCGAAATTCCAGGACCTACTAAGCTACGCGTCCTATGACGGGGCGCTGGTGTTCATGTCCGGCTGGACCGGCGTCGATTTCGGCCGCTACAAGCCCACCGATCCGGTGCGCACCGCGGCGGGAACCGAACTTCGGTCCATGCTCGATGCGCTGGAAAAATCCGGTCGCTCCTGGACCATCGAGGAATTGGCGCGCTGGGGCGCGATCGGCGGCGGCGGGCCGGTGATCGTCGGCTCGCCGTCGACCGTGGCCGATGCGCTGGAGGAATGGGCCGAAGAGACGGGCGTCGACGGCTTCAATCTTTGCTATGCGATCCAGCCCGGCACATTCGAGGACATTGTCGACCTGCTGGTGCCCGAATTGCAGAAGCGCGGCCGCTATCCGACGGCCTGTCGCGACGGCACCCTGCGCGAAAAACTGTTCGGCGACGGACCCTATCTTCCCGACACTCATCCCGGCACCCGCTATCGCGACATCGAAGCCGTCAAGCGGCTGGAAAATTCCGCAGTACTTGCGGCCGGCGAGTGACACTGCCGCATCGCATTCAATCACATCGTATCTTCAAAGAGGGAATTGAGAGATGACTTCCATTGTCAAACGTCTGGCCGGCACCGCATCGGTATTGTCGCTTCTGGCGGCGGCCGGTCTCGGCAGCACGGTTTTGTCGGCGCGGGCGGACGAAACGCCGGTCAAGGGCGGCACGCTGATCTATGCCACCGATCGCGAACCCACCTGCCTCGACCCGCATGTCGATGGCGACATGCCGCAAGTGTTCGTGGCGCAGCAATATACCGATTCGCTGGTCTCGCAGGACAAGGATGGACATATCGGCCCCTGGCTCGCCAAGAGCTGGACGATCTCCGATGATGGCAAGATCTATACGTTCAAGCTGCGCGAGGACGTGAAGTTCACCAATGGCGAAAAATTCAACGCTGCGGCACTGAAGGCCAATCTCGACCATATCGTCAACCCGAAGACCCAGTCCTCCACTGCCGGCGGCTATATCCAGCAATATGTGAAGACCGAAACGCCGGACGAATTCACCGCCGTCGTCACTTTGAAGAAACCGTACGCGGCTTTCCTCGAAGTGCTGGCGCAGGGCTTCCTCGGCATCGAGGCGCCGGCAGCGCTGGCCCGCAGCCGCGACGAGAACTGCCAGAGCCCGATCGGCAGCGGCCCGTTCAAGGTCGTGCAGTGGGATCGCAAGAGCCAGATCGTGCTCGAGCGCAATCCCGACTACAACTGGGCGCCGCCGACCGCGCAGCATCAGGGGCCGGCCTATCTCGACAAGGTGGTGTGGAAATTCGTCCCCGAGCCGTCGGTGCGCTTCGCATCGCTGACCTCTGGCGATGTCGATGTCATCGAATCCGTGCCGCCGGAATCGGAAGAGGCGGCATCGAAGGACCCCAATCTGACGCTGATCGTCAAGGATCGGCCGGGCAATCCCACCAATGCGGCGCTCAACACCAAGCGCGCGCCGTTCAACGATATCCGCGTCCGCGAGGCCTTCGTCCGCTCGGCCGATATCCAGGGCGCGCTCGACAGCGTGTTCTTCGGCCGCTACAAGCGCGCGCCGGGGCCGCTGAGCGCCGTGACGCCCTTCGCCTCGCCGGATTTCAAAAGCTATTACGACTACGATGCCGACAAGGCCAACAAGCTGCTCGAAGAAGCCGGCTGGAAGGACAAGGACGCCAACGGTTTCCGTGTCAAGGACGGCAAGACGCTGACCGTGAACGTGCCGATCGGCGACTTCCAGGGACCGGCGGAACGGTCGCTCTGGGAGCAGATCCAGGCCACGGCGGCGGAAATCGGCTTCGACGTCCAGCTGCAGAATGTCGGTTTTTCCGAATGGCTCGACCGCGACGGCAAGTGGGATTACGACGCGATCGGCGAATACTGGAACACCAATACCGCCGACGTGCTGCGCATCGTCTTCTCTTCCGAATTCATCGGCGCTGCGGGTTCGGGCGGCTATCACCAGAATGCCACGGGTTTCGACAACAAGGAATTCGACGACGTCGTCAACAAGGCGCTCGAAACCACCGATGAAGCCAAGCGGCGCGAACTCTACTACCAGGCGCAGAAGWTCATCGCCACGAACTTTATCCAGGTGCTGACCTTCCCGCAGAGCACCCGGCTCGGCGTCTACAAGACCGCGCATGGCGTGCGGCTGGAGCCGTCGCTCACGGTCACCGAACTCTATGATGCCTGGGTGAAGAAATGAGTGTCCCCGCCGGTCGGTTGAACGCATCCGGCCGGCTGGGCCGGATCGGCTGGCGGGTGCTGGAGCGCCTTTTATCGGGAGCGTTGGTGCTCCTGGCATCCGCCACCGTCACGTTCTTCGCGCTGCGGCTGACGCCGGGCGATCCGGTCAGGGCCGTGCTCGGCGGCCCGACCGCCAATCCGACGCCGGAGACGATCGCGCTGGCGATCCAGGAGTTCGGCCTCGATAAGCCGCTCTACATCCAATATCTCCTGCATATCGGCCGGCTGCTGCATGGCAATCTCGGCACATCCTTCTCGCAGCACCAGCCGGTGATCGACGTGATCGCCGAGCAAGCCGGCCCGACCATCTGGCTGACGGGTTCGGCCGTTGCTGTCGCATGGCTGATCTCGGCCGGCTCGGCGCTGGCGACGACAAGGCGCAAACGCTTCGTCAGCGGCCTCGGCTCGGCAGTGGAAACGGTGATCGCGGCGCTGCCACAGTTCTGGCTCGGCCTGGTCTTGCTGACGGTGTTCGCCTTCGGCCTGCGCTGGTTTCCGCCGCAGAGCGACGGCAGCCTGCTCGGCCTGGTGCTGCCGACACTGGCGCTTGCCATTCCGCTCGCCGGCTTTCTCGGCCAGGTGACGCGGGAATCGCTGGGACTGGCGCTCGACCAGCCGTTCATCCTTTCGGCGCGCACCCGCGGGCTGGGCGACTGGTCGGTGCGCTGGCGGCATGCGCTGCGCCACGCCATGCTGCCCGGCATCAGCCTGTCGGCCTGGGCGGTCGGCTCGCTGATCGGCAATGCCGTGCTGATCGAGGTGATCTTTTCGCGGCCGGGCCTTGGGCGGGTGCTCTACCAGGCGGTGACGGTGCAGGACATGCCGCTCACCATCGGCGTCACGCTGGTGGTCACGGTCGTCTACATCCTCGCCAGCCTGATCGTCGACATCCTCTACGTCATCGTTGATCCCCGTCTGAAGGTGAAACCGGCATGAGCGCACCCGTTTCGACATCTCCGCTTTATGAAAGCCGCTGGACGTTAAGCAAGCTCACGCTTCCGCCGCTTGGCGCCAGCCTGGCGATCCTCTTCCTGCTGTTGCTCACGGCGGCGGCGATTGCGCCGGAACTGTTTTCGACGCTCAATCCGTTGAAGATCGCGCCGCGCTTTGCCTTCCACGGGCCGGAATGGGGCCATGTCTTCGGCACCGACCAATCCGGCCGCGATGTCTTCTCCCGCGTCATCCATGGCGCGCGGCAATCGCTGTTGCTCGGTATCGGCGCGGTCGCCGTCTCCATGGCGCTTGCGATTACGCTCGGCCTGATCGGCGGGCTGGGCGGCAAGCTGACAGAGCGGGTGATCGGCTGGATTCTCGAAGTGCTGTTCTCCTTCCCGACGCTGGTCCTGGCCCTCCTGTTTGCCGCCCATCTCGGCGGCGGCCTTGGGCCGCTGGTGATCGCCACCGGCATCGGCAATGCGCCGGGCTATGGACGGATGATTTTTGGCCAGACGCTGTCGGTCCGCCGCGCCGGCTATATCGAGGCGGCCCGTGCGCTTGGTCATTCGCTGGCCCGGATCATCTGGCGCCAGATCCTGCCGAACGTCATGCGGCCGTTGATCGTCATGGTGACCATGGGTGTCGGCCAGGCGATCGTCTGGTCCTCGGCACTCTCTTTCCTCGGGCTCGGCGCGCAGCCGCCGGCGGCGGAATGGGGCACGATGCTGGCGATGGGCCGCGATTTCGTCAGCCGTGCCTGGTGGCTCACCTTCTTTCCCGGGCTGTTCATCGTGCTGACGACGCTGTCGACCACGGTGTTCGGCCGCTATCTGCAACAATTGCTGGAAGGGCGTGGCCGATGACCAAAGCGCCGTTGATCGTCGAAAACCTCTCGGTCGCGCTCGGCACGGGCGAAGCACGCCGCACGGTGGTGCGCAATATCTCCTTCCGCGTCGAGCCCGGCCGCGCCGTGGCTTTGGTGGGCGAATCCGGTTCGGGCAAGAGCGTCACCGCCCGAACTCTCGTCGGCCTTGCGGGCGATGGCGCCGGCATCACCGCCGGCCGGCTCTCCTACGGCGATCTCGACCTGACGCGGCTGACGGAGCGGCAATGGCGGAACATCCGCGGTCGCGACATCGGTTTCGTGCTGCAGGACGCGCTGGTGTCGCTCGATCCGCTGCGCCCGGTCGGCGCCGAGATCAACGAGGCGCTGACGGCGCATGGCTGGGGCGACCGCAACAGCCGCAAGGTGCGGATCATAGAACTCTTGCAGTCCGTCGGCGTGCCGGAACCGGAAATCCGGGCGCTGCAGCGGCCCGACGAACTCTCCGGCGGCCTGCGCCAGCGGGCGCTGATCGCCACCGCACTGGCGCTCGATCCGGCGATCGTCATCGCCGACGAGCCGACGACGGCGCTCGATTCCACCGTGCAGGCGCAGATCATCGCGCTGCTCGCCTCGATCAAGGCGCGCGGCGACGGCCTGCTGATCATCAGCCACGACCTCAATATCGTGTCGAAACTCGCCGATGAAGTCGTGGTGATGAACCACGGCGACGTCGTTGAGCAGGGGCCTGTCGAAGACGTGCTCGGCAATCCGCGGCACCCCTATACGCGGTCGCTGTTGAACGCCGTGCCCGGCCGGCATCCGCGCGGCACGCGGCTCTCCGGCGAGCGGCCGGCGGCACGTCCGCGGCCGGGCTGGAACGACGAGACGGTGCTCGATGCGCGCCATGTCCGCAAGACCTATGCCGGTCCCGCCGGCACGGCGCGGCTCGCCGTCGATACGGTCAGCTTCGCCGTTGCACGCGGCCGCACGCTTGGCATTGTCGGCGAATCCGGCTCGGGCAAGACCACCGTCGCCCGCATTGCGCTCGGCCTAGTCAGCCCCGACGATGGCCAGGTCGATTTCGTCGGCCGGCCATGGGTGACGCCGGCGGACAGCAAAAATCGCGTCACCGAAGCCGCCCGCCGCGCCCGGCGGCGCGAGATCGGCGTCATCTACCAGGATCCGTTGTCGTCCTTCGATCCGCGCTGGAATGTCGGCCATATCCTCTCCGATGCGCTGGATGCCGCGGGCGTCGATCGCAAGGATCATCCGAGGCGCATCGTCGATCTCCTGGCAAAAGTTCGTCTCCCTCCCGAGACGGTCGGGGCTGGACGTCTCGGTGCAGGCGCAGGTGCTCGATCTGCTGACCGACCTGCAGGACGAACTCGGCATTTCCTACCTGTTCATCTCGCACGATCTGGGCGTCATCCGCCATATCAGCGACGAGGTGCTTGTCATGCGCGATGGCCGCGTCGTCGAGCGCGGCCCGGTGGAAGAGGTGTTTGCCAACCCGCAGGATCCGTTCACTCGCAAACTGGTCGCCGCCTCGGAACTGGCGCACGCCTGATTCCCTCAGCCGCCAGACCCGGCGCGGGCGATCGCCCGTCCGGCAAAGTCCGGATCACGTCGAAACCCGAAAAATCAACGTCGAATCCGAAAGGAAACCACTGCCATGAGCCATACAAATCCCACCGGGAAACCCCGTCCGTTTTTCACCAGGGCGCGCTCGGCCTTCCTTGCCGCCCTTCTGCCGTTGGCGATCGGCAGCACGGCCTTTGGCAGCGAGCGTGTGCTTCTGTCCTACGAGGCGACGCCGTCGGTCGGCTTCGCACTACCCGGCCTTGCCAAGGCGAGCTATGACGACCGCGCGGCCTTCTCTTCGCAGGTGTTGCAGGAGATCGTCCCCAGGATCGTGACGGCAAATGGGATCGATCCGAAAGTGTTGACCTCGGAGGTGACGCCCGGCGGCTATCTGTTGAAGACCAATGCGTCGCTGCAAAGCCAGGGCGTGCTCGACGATGCCGCGGCGGACCGTCTCGCCGCTTCGTTCGGCTATATCTTCCATCAGTGGAGCGTGCTTGTCTCGCGGCTCGACGACAAGGCCGGGCAGACCGGGTTTGTGGTCGTGCGCTTTCCGAAAGACCGTCTCGACGCTGCCGTCGCGCAAAAATTCTTCGAACAGGCCGATGCCGCGCAGAAGGGACTGGGCGGTGGCTATACCGCCTTCGGCGACGAGCAGATCTTCCTCAACGTCACCGATTCCAGCGGCAAGCCCTATAGCGGCCTGGACGATGGAGCGTTTCTCGACGGGCTGACGCGCACCGCCGCCGCCTTCGGCGATCCGAAGCCAGAAATCGCCGACACCGGCAAGGCCAGCGCCCGTTTCGTCGGCAATGACTGGGAGAAGTCGAAAGCCGGCGAGGACTATGTTTCCCGCCTCGGCGGCAAGGACTCGGCTTTGGTCAAGAGCTTGAACGAGATTGGTAAGGACTATGCTGACTTGGTGGAGGCGACGGCGAAGACGCAGGGTTGGTATTGAGCGGCAGATGCGGCGGGTTCTGGTTTCCCATGGCAATCGCTTATCGCGCCAAGACCCCGCCCCAACTTTCAGGGTTGAGCCACCGGTCTCGACCCGTCCTTCGGACTCCCGCAAGAGGGAGGGGTTAAACTGCCGTCCCGCTGTGCCTCCATTGGGGCAGGGAGCACGCCGTGAGTCTTCTCCCCCCTTGTGGGGGAGATGGCCGGCAGCCAGAGAGGGTCTTGCTAAATGCTGTAGCGCTGCCATTTCTCCTCGGGGGGGAAGGGAGCTATATGCCCCACGTTTCAAACCCCCATTACCGATGATCCAGCCGCGCCACCAGCCTGTCGCCGAGCCATTGGATGCCTGAGACCAGCACGATCAGCACGATGACGACGTCGACCATCACGGCCGTTTCGAAGCGCTGGTAGCCGTAGCGGATGGCGAGGTCGCCGAGGCCGCCGGCGCCGATGGCGCCGGCCATGGCGGAGGCGCCGATCAGGGTGACGATCGTCACCGTAAAGCCGGCGACAATGCCGGGGAGCGCTTCCGGCACCAGCACTTCGCGGATGATCGTCCAGCGATTGCCGCCCATGGCACGGACAGCGCCGATCAGGCCCGGTTCGACCTCGCGCAGCGACACTTCGGCAATGCGGGCATAATAGGGCGTAGCGGCGATGGCGAGCGGCACGATCGCTGCCCAGGTACCCAGCGCCGTGCCGACGATCAGCCGCGTCAGCGGGATCAGTGCCACCAAGAGGATGATGAACGGCACCGAGCGGAAGGCATTGATGATGGCGCCGAGCAGGCGGTTGACCCAGAGGTTTTCGGCAATGCCGCCCTTGTTGGTCACCACCAACGCCAGACCGAGCGGCGGGCCGGCGACGAGCGAGATCACGCCGGAAAGGGCCGTCATCAGCACCGTTTCCCAGAGCGATTGAATGAGCAGTTCAAGGATGATCGGAGACATGGCCCAGCACCTCTACCCGGGCAAGCCGGACCGTCAGGAATTGTTCGACTTGGCGTGCGAGCGCAGGATCTGCCGTCGGCACGCCGATGAAGAACCGGCCGACCGGCTGGTTCTGGATATGGTCGACGCCGCCATGGATCAGCCGGAAGGATTTCGGCAGTGCTGTGGCGAGATCGAAGAGGGCGGCCTGCGACTCCTGGCTGGCGATGTCGACGCTCAACACGACTTCCGAGCCGCGATCGGAGAGTTTGGCGGCGATGGCTTCGGGCAATTGCGGCCTTATGCCGCCGAGCAGGCTTTTGGTGATTTCCGATTGCGGGCTGGCAAAGACGGACCAGACCTGGCCTTCCTCGACGATGCGGCCGGCATTGATGACGGCGACACGATCGGCGATCGAGCGCACGACTTCCATTTCATGGGTGATCAGGAGGATGGTGAGGCCGAGCTGCCTGTTGATGTCCTTGAGCAAAGCGAGGATCGAKCGCGTGGTTTCCGGGTCGAGCGCCGAGGTCGCTTCGTCGGAGAGCAGCAGAGCAGGGCGGGCGGCAAGTGCACGGGCGATGCCAACGCGCTGCTTCTGGCCGCCGGACAGTTCGGATGGATAGGCGTTGGCCTTGCTTGCCAGGCCGACGAGATCCAGCAGTTCAAGCGCGCGTTTCGTCTGCGCCGCACGATCGAGCCCCTCAATCTTGAGCGGCAGGGCGACATTTGCCGCGACCGTGCGGTTGGCCAAGAGGTTGAAATGCTGGAAGATCATGCCGACGCGCCGCCGCAGCGGCTGCAATTGCCGTTCCGGCAGGCCGGTGATGCGGTGGCCGTCGACGAAGATCTCGCCCTTGTCCGTCCGCTCGAGGCCGTTGAGGCAGCGGATCAGCGTCGACTTGCCGGCGCCGCTGCGGCCGATCAGGCCGAGGATCTCGCCTTTGCGGACTGTGAGCGAAATGCCGTCGAGCGCCGGCGTGACGCCGAACTGGCGATGCACATCGACGAGCCGGACGATCTCGCCGCCGCTTGCGGGCGGACTGCCGGTTTCGGCCGTGGCTGCGGGAACGAATGAATTCATTTTCTCACACACTCGGTTGGCTGTTCGAAAGGGGGAGCCCTGACAGCATGATGCCTTCCCTCCGCTGACCGGAGAGAAGGCGGGATGGGGCGGTGTCGCCGGCGATCAATAAGCGCTCAGCCCAGTGCCCTTATAGACCTTGTCGAATTCCGCCTTCACCGTCGGGTTCTGGTAGGCTGCCACGAGGATTTTCACCCAGTCGGCATGCTCGTTGTCCTGCTTGACGGCGATGAAATTGCGATAGGGGTTGTCGGCGATCGGCTCCTGGGCGATGCGATCGGCCGGGGTGAGGCCGCTTTTCAGCGCCCAGTCGGTGTTGACCACGGCGGCATCGAGATCGTCGATCGAGCGGCCGACAATGCCGGCATCCAATTCCTTGACCTGGATGTTCTTCTTGTTCTCGGCAATGTCGAGCGTGGTGGCGAGAATGCCGGTGCCGTCCTTGAGCTTGATCAGGCCTTCATTCTGCAACACGCGCAGCGCTCGGCCTTCATTGGACGGATCGTTCGGCAGGCCGATGACGGCACCGTCGGGCAGTTGCGCTACGGATTTGTATTTCTTGGTGTAGAGCCCGATCGGCCAGACGCCGGTATAGCCAACCGGAACAATATGATAGCCGTGCTGCTTGATCTGGTTGTCGAGATAGGGCTTGTGCTGGAAGGCGTTGGCATCTATCTCGCCGCGCTCCAGCGCCTCGTTCGGCTGGGTATAGTCGTTGAAGGTCACAAGCTCGATCTTCAGCCCCTTCTTGGCGGCCTCGGCGGTGACGGCGCGCCAGACGTCCTCGTCCTCGCCGCTCATGATGCCGACCTTGATGCTCTTGTCGGCTGCATGCGTCAGCGCCGGCTGAGCGAAGGTCAGAAATGCGATGGCCGAAGCGGCGATGGCGCCGAGGCCGCGGCGCGTGAAGCGCAGGTGAGAGTTGTCCATGGAAATCCCGTCCTTTTTGTTGTGGGTGGATGAATCTTTGCATCCAAGGATCGCAGAGCCATGCTGGTGCGGCGAAGCATGGATGCCTCATAGAACTCGCTGAGCAGAAAAAGCTTTGCGGCGGCCAGCCGATCGCCGGAATAGTATTCTATTAAATATATAGATTATATAAATTAATAAGTAGATCAAGTCTTTTAATGGGTTATGACGTCTGGCCGTAACGCGCAGGGAAATGGAGAACGGGCACTTTCCAGGCGAGGCGGCGGGTTCGGGAAAAACCGCGCGCTTGCGTTGCGTAAGGCGCGTGCAAATGCCGAGGTGAAGCGAGGGCGGCCCCGATAATTTGGCCATTCATCCCCGGACGTCGGAGCATGCTCAGCGCAGTTGCCGAAAGTCAATTCGTGCGTTACGAATCGGCGTATACTGCACTCTCTTGAGTGAGGAAGGGGCGCACGTGAATTCACGCAGGGGTAGAGACTTCGAGGGGCGCTGAGATGGATAGAGTTTTGGACCAAAAAGCTCTGCCGCGGTCCGCAGCCCTGGTTTTGATTGCCACGGCACTTATCAGTTTCACGCTGCTTGCGGTCGGCTCCAGTGATTACCCCGAGCTTCATACGATCCTCGATACCGGCCTAGCGTTGCAGCTGGTCCTGCTCGTGCCGCTGATGTGGGATATGGGGGAGCATGCGGCGAGCGCCTTTCCGAAATGGCTTGCCATCACCTTTGCCGCAACCGCCGTGCTGGCGATCATTCATGTCCTGGTCACGGTCGAGTGGTCCGGGCCGCTGGCCGAGATCGCCCGGCTCAAGGCCGTCCTGCGTCCCTCGACCTGGCCGCCGGCGACGCATCTGCTGCCGATTGGCGTCGGCTGGGCCTTGTGGCGCATGCATCGCGGCGCCACTGGCGGATTTTTGCACTATGCCCTGGTGATCGTCGCCCTTGCCGTGGCCTTGTTCGCCGCTTTTCAGCATCTGCCGACCTATCTGCCGCCTGGGCCACTCGGCATCACCCGGCCGTTCCTGATCCTGTCGCCGCTCTTGTGGATCGGCGTCGGCGCGTTGGCATGGCGGCTCAGAGACATGGACCGGCTGGCGAGGCCATTGGTCTGGATGGCGGGCACGCTTTTCCTCGCCAATGCGGTCATGCTCTATTCGCGTGCGCCCGCCGACGCGCCGGCCATGGTGGCCCATCTTGGCCGGATGGGCGGCTATCTGGTGCTGCTGCTCTCGGCCATGCAGATGGCGTCTGGCGATCTCGTCGAGCGCATGCGTGCCGAGGCTGCACTCGCCCGGCTGAATGAGGACCTCGATCGACGCGTCGCGGAGCAGACGGCGCAATTGCGCGAGACGACGGCGCAGCTGTCGGAGGCGCTGGAGCAGCGGACCCGCACATCGCAGGAGCTGGCGAAAACCGAGGAGCAATTCCGCGTCAGCTTCGAGGCGGCAGTGGTCGGCAAGGTCCTGGTGGAGCCGGGCTCGGCGCGTATCCTGCGGGCCAACCAGTCTTTTGCCCGGATGCTCGGCTATGAACCGGGTGAGCTCACGGGCCGTATCGTCTGGGAATTTACCTGGCCGGAGGATCGCCTCAACGACCAGGCCGAATATGCGCGGTTTCTGTCCGGCGAGGTTGCCGCCTATGCCCGCGAGAAACGCTATATCCGCCGCGACGGCGAACCGCTCTGGGGCCGTATTTCCGGCGCGCTGGCGCGATCTCCCGAGACGGGCGAGCCGCGGCTGATGATCGCCGTGATCGAAAATGTCGATGAACGGCACAAAGCGGCGCTGGCCCTGCTGGAGGCCAAGAAGGACCTCGAAATCGTCGTCGAGGAGCGCACCGCGGCGCTGCAGCAGCGCGATATCCTGCTGCGCGAAGTCTATCACCGGGTGAAGAACAATCTGCAGGTGATCGACAGCCTGTTGGTGATGCAGGCCAAGCGGCTCACCGATCCCGACGCCAAAGCCGCGCTCAAAAGCCTCCGCAAGCGGGTTTTTGCCTTGGGACTGGTGCATCATCAATTGATGGGATCGGCAAACCTGAGGTCCTTCGACGTTGCACCCTTTCTGAAAGAGCTTTCCGAAAATATCGTCGAGGGCGGCGCCGACGCGGACATCCATCTGACTGTCGATGCAGCCCCGCTGGATGTCGGCCTGGATTTCGCCGTGCCGATGGGCCTGCTGGTCACCGAACTGGTCACCAATGCGCTCAAGCACGCCTTTCCGGACCGCGCCGGCAATGTCTCCGTCAGCCTTCGACGCGGGGAGGACGGCAAGGTGACGCTGGTGGTTGCCGATGACGGCCAGGGGCAGGCGCCGCCGGACGCCGCGGCTGGTCAATCCAGGCCGGGGCTTGGCACGGGCATTATTGCCGGGCTGGTCGAGCAACTGGGCGGAACGATGACCACGCGCAGCGACAATGGCATGCGAACCGAAATTCGAGTCAGGGAACCAAGACTGTCATGAGCGATTTGCAGAACCATATCCTCATCGTCGACGACGAATATCTGATCGTCGAGGGATTGTGCGCGCAGGTCGAGGAACTGGGCATGGTCGTCTGCGGCACCGCGGCGACAGCGGATAAGGCGATTGCGCTCGCGCAGCAATTCCGGCCGGTCATCGTGCTCATGGACATGCGGCTGCAAGGCGACAAGGACGGCGTCGATGCAGCCCTTGCCATCCACGAAACGGTCGGCTCCAAGCTGATCTTCATCACCGGCTCGCGCGAGCCGGCGACCATGGCGCGGATCCAGCTGGATCATCCCTCGGCGGTGCTGTTCAAGCCGATTTCGGACACGCAGTTGCGCAATGCGATTCATGCGGCGCTAGGGCTGTAGGGCGGTGGGGGAGGCGATGGGCGGCGTTCGCTGGTGAAGCTGATCGGCAATCACGCCGCAGCCAGATCATATTTGCGCGCCAGATTATCCGCCGGGATACCCCATGCTTTGTTGAGCTCTCCGATCATATCAAGCGTCAGGGCTCGCTTGCGCAACAGAATTTCAGACGCGCGGGAGCGGGAACCGAGGACCTTTCCGAGATCAGCCTGGCTGTGCCCTGCCAGCTCCATGAAATGTTTCAGGAATTCAATCGGGTCTTCGATGGGATCGATGGCGAAATGCTTGTTTTCATAGGCTTCGATCAGATCGGTGAGGACCTGAAAGCGCTCGGCATCTTCAGAGCCGGGCTCGGGCTCGCCGATGAAATAGGCCGACACCTCGGCAATCGCCCAATCGAGGTCGGCTTCGCTGCGAATGGCCCTGATATCACGCATCGTCTACCGTCTCCGCATTGATCCTGTCGTATTGGGCATGTGTGCCGATGAATTTGATCAGTACGCTCCTGTAAGTGTACGACACATGCACAACGAACTGATATTTGTTCCCGGCAATATCGAAGATCACTCGATTGTCGCCGACAAAATCGACATTGGCGCCAAACATGGCCTTGATCGCATCCGGACCGGTCCATTCGGCTTTTCTGACGACGTCATACCATACCCGAAGCGGAGCCTCGGCCTGATTGTGAGCCGTCCAGAAACCTACAAGCGTCGACTTGGCTACGATCCGCATGTTCGACAGTTTGTACCCGCTATGGGAACGTGTCTAGCTTTGGGATTGCTTCCGAGGTCATCTTGGGTGCTTTTGGTGCGATCGCCTCAGCCATCATCTCCCGGCCGATCCTATCAAGGATGTTGCTGACGAACGGGTTCGGAAGGTCGAGGGTCCGGCTGGTGGTCCGCGCCGTTTCCAACATCGCTTTCGCCGCCGACAGATCACCTAGGCGGTAAAAGGCAAGCGCGCTAAAAGCCTCGTTGAGGGAGCGATTGAAGGCATCGCCATGCTCGGCATGGGCGAGCATATCGAGCCCTTCCTCATAGCGGCCGAGTTCGATCAGGACCGCGCCACGCGAGCCTCGCGAGGTGGCACGGTCGGGATTGAGATCCAATGCGGACTGTGACCAGCGATCCAGGTTTTCAAGTTGCATGCCGGGGTCATGACCGAGGTAAAACGTCACCAGCATATCTAGTGCCCCCAGCTTTTCGGGGCTGGGTGGCAAATGGTCAACCTCGGCTGCGATGTCACGATGTCGTTTTTCGCGCTCTGCCTCACTACTGATGTGAAGCTTGTTGAGAAGGAATATGTAACGCTGTCTTAAACCCGGTGGCACTGCCGCGCTGGCGCCACGAACGGGGCTATGCGCCAGGATCTCGGCATAGGCAGCTTGCTCCTGTCGCGTGGTCTTTCCGCTCATAGCATTCCACAACGCACGGCCATCAGTCGGACGACGTTTTCCATCGATCTTGACCATTATCGGCAGGAGATTGAGGAACAGCATGAGCGCTTGCCAGAAAATGGCTGCGAACATGATCACGTCAATATGAAGAGTTTGGCCAAATGTCTGGAAATGCCGATAAAGACGAAGATCAAGGCGATGTCGGCCAGAGGGCCGGCCGCGGAGAATAGAAAGGAGGCGATGGCGCGGTTGGGAACGGGTGGTATGGCAGTCACCAAACCCTGGATGAAATCTCGGCCTACTGCCACCGATACCTGGCCGATTTCGCGGCGCAGGAAGGGCCTTCCGGTTCCGAAACGAATCTCGACGATTTTGTAGCCAAGAGCCAGGGCGGCAGCGGCGTGCCCCAATTCATGCACAGCCATGCTGATAAAGGCAACAAGCGGAAAACTGAGCGGTACAATCAGAATGTTCAAGCTTGCCGTTACCCTCTGCAATTACCGGCGTTATTGCCAATGGGTAGCGCGCATAAATGTGATGCGCAAGCAATGAGATCCGAAGTAGAAGGCTCAAACAAACGCCAGCGCATAAACCGTCTGCAGAAAGCCGACCACGGCGATGGCGACCAGGCCGATGGCCGCGACACGTTCCCAGACTGCGGCCGGCAGGCGGTGGGAGAGGAAATAGCCGGCGACAAAGCCGGCAAGGGTAATCGGGCAATAGATCACCAGCAGATGGAGAAGGTGGCTGTCGACCACGCCCATCACGGCGCGGCTCATCAGCGTGAACAGGTCGATGATGCCGAAATAGACGGCCAGCGTGCCGCGCATATGGTCGCGCCGTACGCCGCCGGCGAGCAGCCAGGCGGCGATCAGCGGTCCGCCGACGGCGAAGGCCGAGAGCACGACTCCGGTGACAAAGCCGAGCAGGATTCCGAGACTCTTATGTGCCAGCCAGGCCGGCGGCTGGTGGATCAGCGCCGTGCAGGCGGCGAGCACGATGGTCGCCGAGATCAATATCCGCGCCAGGTCGCCATCGAGATGCGCGGCGACCAGGCTGCCGAGAAGGGCGCCTACCAATCCGGCCGCGATGATGACCCGCGCCACCGGCCAGTCGATCGGGCTACGGCCGCGGTCAATCACGGTGAAGCCGGTGAGGATCAGGTCATTGATGATGATGAAGGGCACCATCTGCGTCGGCGGAAAGGTGCTGGCAAATCCGAGCGCCGCCACCAGCGCATAACCAAAGCSGGTGACGCCGCGGAACGCGGCCGCGCCGATCGTCACGGCCGCGATGACCAGGAAATCCATGATGCTCCCCCGCGATGCCCGATTTATCTCCCACACGCCATCGCGATCAGAGTCATAGCGGTGCGGCGTCGTGGTCGACAAGTGCGGAACTGTGCGATCGTAAAATTTGAAGCCTGTGCGGTCAGACGAGGATGCCTGCATCGGAGCCGCGACGAAGCGATATTTCCCTGATTGACCGTTGTCAGAAACAGGCATCCCGGCTAGCTTGCGGCCCGGCAAACAGGGGCAGGCGAGAGTCATTCATGGCGACCAGCGATTTTCATCCGATCTCCGGGGTCGACCTGCCGCGCTTTGCCGGCATTGCCACCTTCATGCGGCTGCCGCATGTGCCCCTCGAGGATCCGCGGCTGGCCGAGGTCGAGATCGGCCTGATCGGCGTGCCCTGGGATGCCGGCACGACCAACCGGCCCGGGCCGCGTCATGGGCCGCGGCAATTGCGCGATCTCTCCACCATGATCCGGCACCAGAACGGGGCAACGAAAGTGCGGCCCTATGACCTGGCGCGCTGCGCCGATCTCGGCGATGCCGGCCCCAATCCTGCCGACATACAGGATTCAATGCAGCGCATCACCGCCTTCTATGACAGGGTGCGGGGGGCGGGTATCCTGCCGCTGACGGGCGGCGGCGATCATCTCTGCACGCTGCCGATCCTCAGGGCGCTGGCCAAGGACCGGCCGCTCGGCATGGTGCATTTCGACAGCCATACAGATCTCTTCCATTCCTATTTCGGCGGCTTCAAATATACCCATGGCACGCCGTTTCGCCGGGCGGTCGAGGAGGGCCTGCTGGATCCGAAACGGGTCTGCATGATCGGCATCCGCGGCTCGGCCTATGATTTCGAGGATCGCGACTTTGCCGATTCCGTCGGCATAAGGGTGATTGCGATCGAGGAATTTCACGCCCGCGGCGTCGAGGATGTGATGGCCGAGGCGCGGGCGATTGCGGGCTCCGGGGACACCTATGTCAGCTATGACATCGACTTCATCGACCCCGCCTTCGCGCCGGGCACCGGCACGCCGGAAATCGGCGGGCCAAATGGTTTTCAGGCGCTGCAGGTGGTGCGCGGCTTGCGCGGCTTGAACCTGGTCGGTGCCGATGTCGTGGAGGTGTCGCCCCCGGTCGATCCGAGTGGTGGCACGGCGTTCTTGGGGGCAACGGTGATGTTCGAGCTGCTGTGCGTGCTGGCGGAATGCTGTGCGGATGCTAGGAAGTGGTGATGGCTTCTGACCACGCAAGGCGTGAGTGTGACGCCAGCCGACCGACGTGCTGTCGCATCTGGCCATACATTTCCGGCTTTTTTGTCAACCAATCCGGGCTCGGGTCAGCTCTTTTTTGGACATAGGACCGTTACAATTGTCGGCCGCTTTGAATGGTTTCGCCGTCGCATCCCAAAGGTGCAAGATTGCTTGCTTTTCAGGTGCTTCGGGGTAATTTCAATCCATCTGAATTTCTGACAAATGGATTTGCTGTGGCCTTAGCCGACCTTCAAGCCGACTTGCATGCAATTCTTCGAATGCTTTCGGCACAGGGATACAAGACGGACGAGTTGGTATTCGAATCACCTGCAAGTGATGGCGATGTTCGAGCAGTTGAAAGGGAGTTTGGCATATCTCTTCCTTCAAGTTTCCGCGAAATTCTGACGACAGTTTCGGCACATGTCGATTTCCAATGGTCTAAGCCGGATAAGGTGGAATACCCGCGTCCATTCCGCGAGAACTTTTGTGGCGAGCTGAATTGGTCGTTGAAAAGCTTGATCCGTATTGAGGAAAGTAGGAAAAAATGGATCGAGATTTGTTTTCCAGATGCGAAAGACGACTATGACCGTGTGTGGCACGACAAGCTCGCGTTCCAGGAGGTTGCCAACGGAGATCTCATCGCGATTGATCTCAGACCAGATCATATCGAGGAGGTCGTTTATCTCAGTCACGATGACGGCGAAGGCCACGGAATGGTGTTAGCGTCATCGTTCTCCGATCTAATAGAACGTTGGGTGCCTCTGGCCTGCACAGGCGGGGAAGATTGGCAGTGGCTGCCATTTTTCGAAAATGGTCGAGGGTTGAACGCAGATGGTGACAATGCCCACGCGTGGCGAAGATTGTTGCGGATCGACCATCTGGAGCGTGAGTAAAAATCTGCAGAGACAAAGATCCCTGGGACGGCGTGTCCCCGGTTGCTCGTCGGGTACTTTCCGGCGTCGTGGCGATGCTCTACCGCATCTCACACCCGGATCGACACATTCTTCGTGTGGCAATAAGCAACAATACCCTCTCTTCCCTTGGCGCGGCCGAAGCCGGAGTGGCGGTTGCCGCCGAAGGGGGTTTCGATGCCGCCGGCGAAGAATTCGTTGACATAGACCTGTCCGGCATCGACTTCCGCCGCAAAGCGATGGGCGCGGGAGAGGTTTTGCGTGTGCAGGCCGGCCACCAGGGCGAAGTCCGTACCGTTGGCGAGCACCAGCGCATGGTCGAAATCCTCGGCCGCCTGCAGGGCCAGCACGGGGCCGAACACTTCTTCCTGCACGATCGGGTCGGACGGATCGGTGGCTTCGACCAAGGTCGGCGCGTAGAACCAGCCGCCGGGAGCGTTTTCTGACGTCAGCACCGAACCGCCCGTGAGCACGCTCAGGCCGCGGTCGCGGGCGCGGTCGACATGGCCGGCAATCCTCGTCAGCTGCAATGCCGAATTGACCGGCCCGAGATCGGGATTGGTCAGGCCGTGGCCCGCCTTCATCCCCGCCATGGCCGGGATGAGCCGGTCGACGACGGCGTCGCGGACCCCGCGTTCGACGATCAGCCGCGATCCGGCCGAACAGATCTGGCCGGCATTTTCGAAGATCGCGCCCATGATATCCGGGATCGCCCGGTCGAGATCGGCATCGGCGAGGATGACATGCGGCGACTTGCCGCCGAGCTCCATCTGTAGCCTAGTGATGTTGCGTGCTGCCTCGGTCATCACCCGCTGGCCGGTCGCCACCGAGCCGGTGAAGGTGATGTGGTCGATGCCGGGATGGGCGGTCAGCGGTCCGCCGACATCCGCGCCGGTGCCGGTGACGACGTTGAGCACGCCCGCGGGCAGGCCGGCGCGGCGGGCGAGCGCTGCGAGCATCAGCGCCGAGAGCGGCGTCGTCTCCGCCGGCTTGATCACCACCGAACAGCCGGCCGCTAGAGCCGGCGCCAGTCCGCGCGCGGTGGTCGACAGCGGATAGTTCCACGGCACGATCTGGGCGACGACGCCGACCGGTTCGAGGATCGTATAGGCGAGATAGTCCGGCCCGAGCGGGATCTGCGCACCTTCGAGCTTGTCGGCGGCGCCGGCATAGTATTCGAAGGCTCGGATCGCGCCGTTGAGGTCGGCCTCGGCCTCGGAGAGTTTCTTGCCGCTGTCGAGCGCCTCGACCACGGCGAAGCGGCTGGCCTCGCTACGCAGCGTATCGGCGATGGCTCTGAGAATCCGGCCGCGTTCAGCCGGCCGGGTGCGCCTCCAGCCAGGGAAGGCAGCCTTGGCCGACAGCACAGCGCGGTCGACATCATCAGCATTTCCTGCCACAAACTCGGCATAGGCCGCGCCGCGTCCGGGGTCGAAGGTCTCCATCGTCCTGCCGCTCAGTGCCGCGACGAAGCCGCCGCCGATGAAATGGCCCGACGGCAGATCGGCAAGCCGTCCCGTCGACAGGATTTCTGCCACCAGAGCCGCCTTCGATCCTCCCATCATGCCACCTCTGACATCTTGTATTGCGCCCGGTCCAGCCAGGCCGGGTCGATCTCCACCCCCCAGCCGGGGGCGTCGGGCACGATCGCACAGCCATTTTCGATCCGATAGGGATCGCCGAGGAAGAGGCCGTCCTGCCAGGGATAGTAATCCTCGCTCTCGATGGAGAATTCGAGATATTTGCCGGCATTGGGGATCGCGGCCAGGAGATGCATGGTGCACATGGTCACCAGCGACAGGTTGGCGGCGTGCGGCGTGCAGGGCAGGCCTGCGGCGGCCGCCATCCTTGCCACTTCGAGCGTCCGGTGGATGCCGCCGAGATACATCACGTCGGGCTGGACGATATCGACGGCGCGCATGCCGATCATCGTCTTCCAGGCGGAAAATTCGCTATCCTGCTCGCCGCCGGTCACGTCGATGTCGAGCGCATCGGCGACTTCCTTGGTCTGCTCGAATTCCCAATAGGGGCAGGGTTCTTCGTAATGGCCGATGCCGTTGTCCTCCAGCATGCGGCCGACTTCGATCGCCCGCTTCGGCGAATAGCAGGAATTGGCGTCGACCAGCTTGTCGATGCCGTCGCCGAGCGCCCTGGCCACCAAGGGTACGATGGCTTCGGTACGGCCCGGCCATTCATCCCGGTCGCGGCCGCATTCGGCGCCGACCCGCCATTTGAAGGCGGTGAAGCCTTTTTCGTCGCGCAGCTTGAGGAAGCGCTTTGCTTCGTCCTCCGGCGTGATGTCGCGCTTCATCGAGCTGGCATAGGCGCGGAGCGGCCCGGGTCTGCCGCCCAGCAGACTGACGACCGGCTTGCCTTCGATCTTGCCGCGCAGGTCCCACAGCGAGGTGTCGAGGCCGGTCATGGCCCGGCGCAGGTAGCTGCCGGGAAACTTGTGCTCGCGCTCGCCGATCAGCGCCAGCGTGTCGGCGAAATCGAGCGCATCGGTACCGAGCGCATGCACGGCCACCTGGCGGTGGAAGATCTCGCAGGTAATGTCGGCCTGGTAGGTGGAGACCTGGCCCCAGCCTTGTTCGCCGCTATCGGTCGTCACCCGCACGAAGCCGACATAGGGGGTAGCGAAGGTTTCGAGCCTGCGGATCTTCATGGGTGGTCCTCTTGGGGGCCGGGCGGCGGCTGTGGGTGAAGACCCTCTCTGGCCTGCCGGCCATCTCCCCCACAAGGGGGGAGAAGACTCGCGGCACTCTCCCTGCCTCAATCCGGGCGTAGAGGTTCGGCCGAGTTAAGCCCCTCCCCCTTGTGGGGAGGGGTTTGGGGCGGGGTCTTCACGCCACAGGCAACAGCCCGGCATTCAACACCACCCGATCTTGCCCGAAATGTGGACTGCCTCTAAGCTCCATTCTGGTGAAAATGACAGTCCAATTTTGGCGGGTATAGCGATGGTGAAACGCTCCGGCGGCGCGCTTTTGACGATGATCCGGATCGATCCGGGTTCCGGCCGCACCATCGGTTCGCAACTGGCCGCGGCGCTGCGCCAGGCGATCCTGGAAGGGCATGTGCAGACGGGAGAGCGCCTGTCGGCGACGCGTATCCTGGCGGCGGAGCTCGGCCTGGCGCGTACCACCGTGGTCGAGGCGTTCGAATCCCTAGTCTCCGAAGGATTGCTCGAAACGCGCACCGGATCGGGGACGTTCGTCACCGCGACGATGAGCCCGGTCAGAGCTGCCCTGCCTGAGAATCTGCCCCGCACGGCGCAGCCCGAGCGGCTGGCGCGGCTAATGGCGGCGGCGCGGCAGCAATTTGCAGATCGGCTGGGACACGCGCCGCGCGCCTTCACCACGGCCACGCCGGATTATGACATGTTTCCGATGGCGCAGTGGGCGCGGCTCGTTAACCGGCATTGGCAGGGCGAGCGTGCGGCGATCCTCGGCTATCACGATGCGCTGGGGCATCAGGGTCTGCGGGCGGCGATCGCCCGGCATTTGCGCGGCAATCGCGGCTTTGCCTGCGAGCCCGGCCAGGTGTTCATCACCTCCGGCGCGCAGCAGGCTTTCCAACTGATCGGCGCCATGCTGCTCGATCCCGGCGATGCGGTCTGGTTCGAGGATCCCGGTGCCATCGGCGCGCGCAATTCTTTCGTCGTGCATGGTGCCCATGTCGTGCCTGTCGGCATCGACCCGGAGGGGCTGGATGTCGCCGACGGCCTGGCGCAGGCGCCGGATTTCAAGCTCGCCTTCGTCACCCCGTCGCATCAGCAGCCACTCGGTGTCCGCATGTCGCATGAGCGGCGGATCGCGCTGTTGCGGGCGGCGGCTGGGGCCGGCGCCTTTGTCGTCGAGGACGATTGGGATGGGGATTTCACGCTCTCGGGCCGGCCGTCGCCGGCGCTCAAGGCGATCGATGCCGGCGAGCACGTTATTTATGTCGGGTCGTTCTCGAAATCGATGTTTCCGGCGCTGCGCATCGGCTATCTGGTGGCGCCGCCGAACCTCATCCCGACATTCGAGGTGGCGCTCCGGGCGTTTTCATCCGGCGTTCCCACCAGCCTGCAGGCCGCGGTGGCCGCCTTCATCGACGAGGGCCTGTTCGCCGCGCATCTGCGCCGCATGTGCAAGCTCTACGGCGAGCGGCAGGAGGTGCTGCTTGCCGCGGCCGCGTCTGAGCTCTCTCCCTGGCTCGACGTCCAGCCGACACTCACCGGCATGCATGCGCTGGCGGTGCTCAAACGCGGGCTGAACGGCGAGACGGTGGCGCGGCGCGCCGACGCCGAGGGCGTGACGGTGTCGCCGGTCAGCCGCTTCTGCATACGTCCCCGGGCGCCGGAGGTGCTGCTCCTCGGCTTTTCCGGATTCAGTGCTCAGGGGATTTCGACAGGCGTCAAAGTGCTGGCGCGGGTGTTCGAAAGCATGGAACGCGATCTGCCAGCTGCTGAGTGAGGCTGTCCCTCTTCTCCCCCTCGGGGAGAAGGTGGTCCGAAGGGCCGGATGAGGGAGGCCTCGCGGGTGGGGAGCCCCCTCATCGCCTCGCATTCGCTCGGCACTTCTGCCCGAGGGGAGAAGAGGGGCAGGCGGCTGGACCGGCTAACTCAACGGCAGATACAGCCTCGGCCCCACATGCAGAAATCCATTTTGCGCATAAAAGTCCACCGTCTTTTGCCATCTGGGAATATCGGGTGCACCCACTTCCAGCATCGACCAGTTTCTCGACCGCGCAAACTCGACCGCGGCTTGAAGCAGAACCGCTCCGAGGCCATGCGAGCGATGGTCAGGCGCGACGTAGAGTTCGGAAATTTCTCCAAAACTGCCAAAGGCATAGATGGCTTCGCACTGATTGAGCATCACCAGGCCAACGATACTGCCTGCGGCATCCCTGGCGACGAAGCCGAACACTGTTGGACGCGTCAGCAACTCTTCTGTGACCGGTATCAGTCTGGCGGGTTGATACATGTCTTCGAGGTTGGGATAGAGCTCGCCCAGGAGACAGGCGACGAGGGTGCCAATCGCTTCGGCCTCCAGTGTCGATGCGGCGTGAATTGTGATGTCCTGGGCTGGCATGCCTTTCCCCCTCATATCGTCTTCTACCGGAATACCCAATTTCAATTCTATTCGATAACCAGCGTTCTGACCGTTGCGTTCGGGGGTAGATTGAGTGCAAACAGAATGGATTCCACCACTTCGCGATTGGTCAGGGAACCATCGAGCTCTCTTGGATCATTCCAAGCCGGATCGAGAGGTGAGACATTGTCAAAATCTCCCGGATGGACCGCTGTTACCCGAATGCGCGTTTCTCTCAGTTCCTCGGCCAGCCCCTGCACCATGCCATCCTGTGCCGCCTTCGCGGCCCTGAATGCGATCGATGTCCCTGACAGTGGCGCATTGGGCAGGCCGCTGGTTGAAACGACAGTGTGAATGTCGGCAGTCGGTCTCGCGCTCAGAATGGGCAATATATGCCGTGTCAGGATCAGCGAGCCGATGACCGCCGAGGCGATACAGGCCTGGATGTCTGCGTCGCTCATATTCACGAGAGATCCTGGCAGCCACATCGCGCCGTTGTGGATCAATCCGTCGAGATCCGGATGCCGCCGCGCCAGCGTCTCACCCGCCTCGGCGCAACTTGCTGCATCGGACAGGTCGCAGGTCAGAGTCTCGACGACTTGACCGGCTCGCTGGTGAATTGCCCTGGTCGTCTCGGCCAAGGCGCTGCCGTCTCGTGCGAGCAGCACGAGCCTTGCGCCCGCATCGGCCATGACGATAGCCAAAGCTGCGCCAAGCCCGCGGCTCGCGCCAGTGATGGCAAACTTCTTCCCTGAAATTGGCATCGACGTGTCCTTAGATTCAGACCAAAGTTAGATCGTCGATAAGCCCAAAGCCAGACGCATCAAATTCGCGTCCCAGCATTGTGGATCACAACGCGATCGAAAAAAGAATCCGGAGCGACCAATCATGGGCATTCGCACAAGTGGTCTGTGATATTCTTCAGAATGGCCGTGGTTTGCAAACCAATTCTCCTGAAGATAGGCTGAGGCCGAGCGCAGATGGAGAAGTTCGTGGACGAGGCTGACTATGTCATTGTCGGGGCCGGGTCTGCCGGCTCAGCGCTGGCGGGACGGCTTTCGGAGAATGGCCGCAACTCTGTCATTTTGATCGAGGCCGGGCCGCCGGCCAGCCTGATCTGGACGAAAATCCCGATCGGCTATGGCAAGACTTTCTACGACCCGCGGGTCAACTGGATGTACCAGACCCAGCCGGTGCCGGGGCTTGGCGGCCGGACCAATTATTGGCCGCGCGGCCGCGTCGTCGGCGGGTCCAGCACAATCAATGCCATGGTCTATTCGCGCGGCCAGCCGTCCGATTTCGATGCCTGGGAGGCGGCCGGCAATCCGGGCTGGGGTTGGCGCGACGTCCTGGCCGTCTATCGCCGGATGGAGGATCACGATCTCGGCGCATCCGATGTGCATGGCGCCGGCGGTCCGCTGCATGTGACCGTCATCGAGCCCGAAGTGCATCCGCTGACCCGGCGTTTCGTCGCGGCGGGGAGGGAGCTTGGCCTGCCGGCCACGGCCGATCTCAATGGCGAGAGCATCGAAGGTATCGGCTATTACCAGATCACCACCCGCAAGGGGCTCAGGGAAACCGCGGCGACAGCCTATCTGCGCAAGCGGCCGAATCTGCGTCTGGTGACCAATAGCCCGGCCAAGCGCATCCTCACCGAAGGCCGCCGTGCTGTCGGCGTCGTCACCGAGGGGCCCGCCGGCGAAGCGACGTTTCGCGCCCGTCGCGCGGTCGTGCTGTCTGCCGGCGCCATCGGCTCGCCGCTTCTGCTGCAGTTTTCGGGCATCGGCCCCGGCGCACTGCTGCAGCGGCTCGGCCTGCCGGTGATCCATGACTGCGCTGCAGTCGGCCGCAATCTCATGGACCATCTCTGCTACGACCAGTATTTTCGCTGCACCGAACCCAGCCTTAACCAGATGCTGAGGCCCTGGGCCGGCAAGGTGCGAGTGGCGTTGCGCTATCTTCTGTCGCGCAAAGGGCCGCTGTCGATGAGCCTCAATCAGGGCGGCGGCTACTACCGCTCGGACCCGAGCCAGCCCGTGCCGGATATGCAGCTCTATTTTCAGCCGCTCAGCTATCAGCGGGCGCCGGTCGGGGTGCGGCCGCTGATGAGCCCGGATCCCTATCCCGGCTTCAGCATGTCGATCTCACCCTGCAAGCCGCGGAGTCTCGGCCATGTGGAGCTGGCCGCGCCCGACGGGCGCGCAGCCCCCCTGATCCAGCCCAATGCGCTCTCCGATCCGCATGACATGGCCGACATGCTCGCCGGCGCCCGCTTCCTGCGGCGGCTTTCCGGCACGAGGGCGCTGGGCGCGGTGATCGCCGAGGAGACAAAGCCCGGCCGGTCGGTCGAAGGCGATGCCGAGCTGGAAGCCGATATCCGTGCCCGAACCGGTTCGGTCTTCCATCCCTGTGGCACCTGCCGCATGGGACCGGACCCCGCGACATCGGTCGTTGACGCGGATCTCAGGGTGTATGGGTTTGACGGCCTGCATGTCGCCGACGCCTCGATCTTCCCCGACATCACCTCGGGGAATATCAACGCGCCGTCGATCATGGTCGGCGAAATGGCGGCCGAGCGGATCGCCAAGCTGGCGTGATCGGGCTTGAGATGGGGAGGGGCTAGCCGTTTGCAAGGCAATTCTTTCCAGAAATCGACAGCTCTGGTCATGGCTTGATCGGTGCCATCGACCGAGGTCTTTGGCACGAAGTTCGCAGGCAATACAAACTCGTCAATGACAGGCGTCCCGAGTTGATCGTGAACGTCGGGCCTCTCCGTCCGTTTTGATCGAGCGGGCTATGCTCATGCACAACATGTCACAACTGCTCGTATGCGCCCGCTGACATGATCCGCCGCGACGTTCCTAAAAGACAAACTGGTTCGCCGTCAGATCGCTCTTGGTGGTGTCTTCCAGAATGAGAACATCACCGCTGCCGTCGCTGATCTCGGTATTGCCACCGTTCTGCGTCATATGGTTTGCCGAGAGATCGGCGAAGTCGGTGACTCCGGCCAGGCCGGAAAGATCGATCTTGTCGCCCCCTCCGATTGAAAAATCGGTGATCGTGTCGGTGCCATGCGATGTGGCGTAGACGAAGGTATCGGCGCCGCCATTGCCGGTGAGCGTATTGTCGCCTGCGCCGCCATTGAGCCGATTGGCGGCGCTGTTGCCGGTCAGCGTGTCGCTGCCGCTGCCGCCAGTGAGATTTTCGAAACCGACGATGACGAAGATGCCCACACTGGTATCGACCGCATCGGAACTGGCGAGCGAAATGGTCACGCCCGTGGTGAAGCTCGCGAAACTGATCGTGTCGATGCCCTTGCCGCCGTTGAACATACAGACATCGTCGGGATTGGTGAGTTGCGATACCGACAGCTTATCTGCACCATCGAAGAGGCTTACTTGCGCAGCACCGGCTGCACCCAGCGTCACGGTATCCTGGCCGTCGCCCAGCAGCAACGAGCCGACCCAGCCGGTCGCCGTGACGGTGTTGGTGCCGTCGAACAGCCAGATCTGCCCCACTCCACCACTGCCGACAGTCACTGTGTCGTTGCCTTCATAGCAGACAATGGAACTGACGAAATGGTCGCCGGTGGCGATCGTGTTGTTGCCTGAGCCGGCCATGATGCTGCCCATGCCGTTCGCGCCGGTGCCCAGTGCTTGGATCGTGTCGTCGCCGCCCTGGGTCGTGACGCTTCCCACCCAACCGCTGCCGGTGATCGTGACATGATTGTTGCCGCCACCCAGGTTCACGTCATCGACGCTGTTGGAACCGGCGATCGTGAGCGTGTCGTCTCCACCAAAGGCAAAGATCGTGTTGACGAAACCAGCGCCATTGACGTTGATCGTGTTTGTGCCGCCGCCGGCTTTGATGGCTTCGACGCCGCCGTCGCCGACGGTGAATTTGTCGTTGCCGTCATGGGCGCTGACCACGCCCACCCAGCCGTCGCCGCCAGTGAAGGTGTTGTTGCCGCCCTGCAGCGCGATGGACTCGCACATGCCTGCGGTATTGATGACCGTGTCGTTGCCGTCGCCCAAGGCCATCTGGTCGACCGAACCGTTGCCGACGGTCACCTTGTCATTGCCGTCGGACGTGTAGATCGAGCCGGCACCGCCGCTGCCGATCTTGACGACATTATTGCCGCTATAGAGATAGAGCGTATCGACCCGCCCGGTACCGGTGGTGATATTGTCCACTCCATCGCTGCCGGCAATGGTACCGATGATCGTCGACTTGAGCGAAACCACGCTGCCGGCATTGCCCAAGCGCGCATATTCGATCAAACGATGGGCGCCGGCATCGAGATCGGTCAACACGACCTTCATATGCGCATCTCCGGTGAAGCGCATTGTGCCGAGACCCCAGTCGTGCCCCTTGAGCTGGGCTTTGCTCGTATAGGTCTTACCGGCGTCGCCGGAGGAGACATTGATCGAGTCTATCCAGCCGCTATGCCATGCGAATTTCGAATCCCCGACCTTGAACTTGGTCTGGCCGTCCAGTGTGAACTTGACATTCTTATGGATCGTCATCTCTGCCTCCCTCGAATGCAACGAGCATTCACAACGATGATTGACCGCATGCAGAAAGGTGGGCCGCAACCGCTTGCGCTGCCGGCCTGGAGTAAAGTTCATCTAAAAACGTGCTGTTTTGCTGCAGGCCGATTTATCCGGCAGCAACTATAAGTTATAGGAAACTAAGCCGTTTTACATTAGCGAATTCTTTTGTGATTGTCTACTTTACTGTTTCAAAGTCATACAGGAGTTGAAGAATAACTAATATTTTCTTGATTATTTGCAAGTCACGCGCCGAAATTTACTGATTTTCGCAGGTGGGGCGGGATTTTACCCGGAAAATTGACAACGTTGCTTGATCTGTCAGCCCGTTCACCCGTCAGC
>NZ_JBFUFK010000080.1:0-21545 GCF_056403475.1 Rhizobium sp. P2_G9
TCGACCATCCGCAAGCTGAGAGGGAAACGGAAATAGAGCCACACCGCGTGGGCAATAATTTCAGCGGGAAAGCGATGGCGGCGGTACAGCGGGTCACGGTCTGTCATCGCCCGTCATCTCACATCGATATCCACATTCCGTTAAGTTGATGTGGTGGATGGCGCCCTCCGACGGCATCGAATGTGCCAGAATAGGTCTTTTCAAACCTTGAGAGGAGCGCCCACCATGGGGAAGATTACGACAATCGGTCTCGATATCGCAAAGAATGTTTTCCAGGTTCACGGGATCGACGCGGATGGACATGTCGTGCTGCGCAAGACGTTGCGGCGCAGCCAGATGCAACCTTTCTTCGAGACGCTTGCGCCTTGCCTGATCGGCATGGAAGCCTGCGCGACCGCCCATCACTGGGCGCGAGTGCTGTTGCAGGCTGGCCATGACGTCCGGCTGATCCCGCCCAGCTACATCAAGCCTTATCTGCGGCGGCAAAAGAACGACGCGGCCGACGCGGCCGCCATCTGCGAAGCCGTGACACGACCGTCGATGCGGTTCGTTCCGGTCAAAAGTCGGGACCAGCAGGCGACGTTGATGCTTCACAGCGCCCGCGAACTGCTGATTTCGCAGCGCACCGCTCTCATCAACGCCCTGCGCGGCCACTTCGCCGAGCTGGGTGTCGTTGTGCCGCAGGGTGCCCACAATGTCCGGCATCTCATCGCCCTCCTCGAAGACGAGCAACACAGCCCGCCCGCCATTCGCGTTGCCCTCATGCCCTTGGCATTGGCATTGACAGAGACGGAGACGCAGGTCGCCAAGCTCGACAAGGCTATCCTTGCTGCCCATCGCAACGACGACGTCAGCATCCGGCTTGCAACCGTGCCCGGAATAGGTCCCATCATCGCAACATGCCTTTCGGCCAGCGTTCCTGATGCCAAGCTGTTTGGGGGTGGCCGTGAGTTCGCGGCCTGGCTGGGCCTTGTCCCCAGACAGCACTCGACCGGTGGTAAACCAAGGTTGGGCACTATTTCCAAAATGGGCAACAGGCACCTGCGCAAGCTTCTTGTGGTCGGGGCGCACGCCGCGCTTTACCGGATGAGAAAGGAGAGCAGTGACACGCCCTTGGCGAACTGGGCGCGAGACTTGCTGTCGAAGAAGCCTTTCAAGCTTGTCGCGGTTGCTCTCGCCAACAAGATCGCCCGCATTGCTTGGGCGATCATGGCGCGGAACACGGACTTCCAGCAAGGCCCCACCACTGAAGGCCGAGCCTCGGCTTGATAGCGATAATGGCCTTGAAGGGCATCACAGTTGGCGGAGTGACAATGGCATGATGTGACAGCGAAAGCGGAATGGGCCGCACGAACCGAAGAACCCGTGGCATCGTTTAGCGCCTCAAAGCGCGGTAAGTTGATAGGGATCGGTTTGAGCGCAAAACATCAGGGCCAGCGGTCGCATCAAACCGCGCTTACAGGCCGGAGACATGACTGCACCCGACCCGCCAAGCTCAAATATCACCTAAATCACCTTGCCAAGCGGGCGCCATCCAGACATGACGATGCCAATCAAGCTGCTACGCGCATCAATGATCCATTGTTCGATGTCCGCGTCTACCTTCTTTCGGATCATCGCGTGGAACCGATCGATCAGATTCCGAGCTTCGAGCAGGGCAGGAACACCTGTTTCGATCGCGGCAACTGTGACTGCATCAGCCCTGCCAAGGTGATCGCGAGCCGTCGTCATCTGTCGCGCGATCGTTCTGGCAGACGGTACCCTTTGAAGCTGCTAATCGGAGGCTTGCTCGGCACGCCGCCGTCTGGTCGCCCATTCGCCGATGACGCGCAGACTGCCATGAAAGCCTCGCCGGCGCAGTTGTCGCCAAAGCTCTGCGCCATTGCGCTGCCCCGATGCCCAGAGCTCATCCAGCAATGGAAAGTATTGCTCGATCGAGCTTTGGCGGGCACGGAACACTCGGTTCTCAGGCCTCGCACGATCTGGCGCACGGTTCCGCGGCTGTGGCCTGTTCGACGGACGATCTCCTTAATTGCAATGCCATCTGTAGCAAGCTTGTTGATGATGGCGTTGGCTTCTTCGCGCCGGAGATAGCTTTGATATTGCAGACGTTCGGCGCAACTGAGCAGGTCAGGGTTGATCGCCGTGGCTCCGTGCAGCGCGGATCGCACGCATGGATTTGCGCACTGCCTCTAAAAATGCCGCACTGGCATTCTCCATCAGATGCCACCGATCTGCAACCTGAATGGCGCTTGGCAAAGCGGTGGCAGTTGCTTCGCCCTAGCCGCCACCCCGATCTCGGGAAACAACCTCGATATCGGGATGTTCGGCAAGGAAGGCGGCAACCGTGGCAACGTCCCGATCCGGCAAGAGCTTGACGATCCTGCGCCTCTCCAGATCACAGACAATCGTCCCATATTGGTGATTGCGGCGGAAAGCCCAATCGTCGATACCGGCAACATGCAGTCCGTCATCCGGCGTCGCAGATCGTCTTCTAACCATCCGGATCAGCGTGTCATTGCTGACCGGGATCATTAGTCTCTTGGCGAAGTTTGCCGCCGGTCGGCCGCCGAGAGCAAGCCCAAGATGATGGACGATATAGTCCAATCTGGAGGTCCGTCGTGAACGTTCTGCAAGCACATCGTCGTCGAACCGCTCGGCAAATATTTGCCGCTGGCACCATGCCACAGCACAGAAGAAGCGTCGCGCCACGATCTGAAGCCGCACATATTTGCCGCCAGCCGGCAGATCGGAAACCTGTCTAACATAACGGCTGTGAACCCGATCCGAGACCTCTCCGCAAACCGGACATGCTGCCTCATCTCCTGCCAGTCCCGCGACGACACAGATCGTATTGTCACTTTCAGCAATCGATCGAACTACCAATCCCAAAGGGATTAGGCAGGAAACCCCAAATTTCAGTGACATGGCCCTATCCTCCGCGGCTTACCTCGCAGAGATGGAACACTTAACTTCATCGAGATTGAGTCTGACCCAAAGTTCCTCGCATAATCACACTCGATTTGCTGCAGGCGAGATTGATCGGCGCGATCTAGCATTCCGCTCCAGCAAATATGCGTCAGAGCCAAAGTTCCGTGCTTAGTCACAAATGACGGAGCTGTTTATTTTTGGTAAGCTTCTGGAGGCTTTTGAGGTCCAGCGCGGGAGGGTGCGATGACCGCATACACACAGGTCCAGTCCGGTGATTTCACCGACCCTGCAACCTGGCACTATTCCGATGACCCGGATCAAAGCATTCCTGGCGCCGGCGACAGTGTCACTCTTATTTCAAACCTCAACGCCAACGGACAATCCGTTGCAAGCATCAATGGCATCGGTGTTGTCGTCGGCGGCATATCGGCCGGCACAATCTCGGAGGTAAGTCTCGGCGCAGGCCAGGTCAATGTCGGCACGCTCATCGGCGCCGCCATCAGCGGCGCGCAGGTTGCCGCAACCCATATTGACGGCCGTATCAGTGCGACCAGCGGCAGTCTGGATGTCTCCGCGGTCGATCTGGAAAGCGGTGACAATTTGTATAGCTACGGCGCCACCGTGACGATCAAGACGCTCAAGATTGCCGCTGGCCCTCTTGGTGTTTACGCCGGGTCCGTGACCGTTTCCGGCGCCACCGCGTTCACAGGCCGCGCGGGCATCGTGCAGGTCGGCTGGAACGACCCCTCGGTCTATACGGGCGGCACGTTGAACCTTAAAGGCGGGCTTCAGCTGACCGCGCTCGACAAGGGTGGCGACAATCTTCAGCAGTCGAGCGGCGTAATCGACACGACGACAGGCGGGACGACGACGATCGCCGGAGCCGTGCTGATCGACGCGATCAATGGCCTTGGCCCCTTCATGGGCTTGCATGTCGGCACGGGCGGTACACTGAACCTCACAGGCGCGGCGGTAATCGGCAAAACAGCTCAGGGCATCATCAATGTCGTCGGTGGCAAGGCGACTGTCAACAAGGTCGAGGCTGGCGTGCAGGCCGGCTCCGAGGGTGACATCGATGTCGGCGGACAGCTGACCGCCAATGGCGCGGTTACCCTCGGCGTCAAGGGCAAGGGCCATCTATCGGTGAGCGGCACCGAAACGTTCAAGACGCTTGTCCTCGGCAAGGAGCAGTCCGGCGAGGGCTCGATCGTTATGACCGGGGGCCAATTGACGGTGGGCGCAGTGGAGGTCGGCCTCAAGGGTGAGGGCTCCATCGAGGTCGATGACGGCAAGTTCAAAGCCAAGAGCCTGGTTCTGGGCGGCTCCGATCCCGACCCGGCCCATGCCGACGAGCAGCTCTGCGGCGAATGGGACTATAAAGGCGGCCATGGCTCGATGATCGTCCAATCCCTGTTGGGCAGCGCTACCGTCGCTACCGTCGCGACCAGCGTCACGCTGAAAGGCGACGGCATAGGCAGCGCTGTCCTGGCGGTCGGCGGCACCAGTGGCGGCGGAATGGTGATCGGCGGAGACGGCGCCGGCACGGCCAATGAGATCGAAATCAAGGCAAAGGGCGAACTGACCGGCCACGGTCTGGTCACGGTGGGTACGACAACCGCGGATGGCTACTCGGGCACGATCGTCAACGACGGCATGATCGTCGCCAAGGATGGCGTGCTCAAGCTCGACGCCTCGGTGTCGGGAACGGGTGACGCGCATATCGACGATCTGGCGACACTCGAAGTCACCGGCAGCTTCAGCGGCAATGTGGTCTTCGACGGCGAGACCCGCGCGGTGCTCAAGCTCGATAAGCCGAACCCTGATGATTTCAAGGGCGAGATCGGCAGCCTGGAAGCGGGCGATACGATTCATCTCGATTTTGCCGACCTTCCAGACGGCCTCGCCCACACGGAGATACGCGGCTCAAACCTGATCCTTACCTTCTCCAATGGGACAACGTGGAACTACAAGCTTGACCACGCCTATCGGAACGGCACCTTTACCATCAAGTCGACCGACAGCGCCGCAGACGGCCTCCCGACCGGTGTCGAACTCACCTTTCAGGATGCCAGCTCGCAAGTGCGCACAGGGCTGAGCGGAAAGCCGACCGGCAATGAGTTTCTCGATTCCCTCATCTGGGGCTGGGGCGCCTGGGCCAAGGGCAGGACAATCACCTATAGCTTCGGTTCGCAAGCGCAGGTGAAGGACGCCGTGCATTCTCACGGCGAAACTTACCTGCTCGACTGCGATAGCAAGGTCGGCACGTGGAGCGCAGACGAGGAGAATGCCTTCAAGGCTGCGCTGGACCTCTATTCTGAAGTGACCGGATTGCACTTTCGCGAGGTGAGTTCAGCAACCAAGGCCAATCTGACCTTCTGGGCGTCACACGATCTCCCGACCTTTGGGGGAAAGCCTGTGGCGGGTGCTTCCGAGGTGCCAGCCGAAGTATCGGACGGCCATTTGTGGCAGTTTTTCAACATTGATGTCCCCGGTTGGAAGTTCCTCAAGCCGGGCGGGGCGGGGTTTCAAACCATCGTCCACGAACTGGGGCATAGCCTTGGCCTTGCTCATTCGCATGACGGAGGCAGCGAGCCTGACCGTACCATATTCCCTACCAACAGGGATCTGGATTACCTCACCGTCATGTCGTACAACCGTGGTGTTCGGCCAGGCGATCCGGCACCGAGCGACCACTTTGGCGGCCCGGCTGGGCTCGGCGCTTTCGATATCGCCGCGCTGCAGGCCCTCTACGGCAAGAATACGGACACAGGCCACGGCGACACAACCTACTTGCTGCCCCAGGCAAACAGCCAAGGGACAGGCTGGTCCTCTATCTGGGATGTTGACGGTAAAGACACGATCAGCGCGGAAGGCGCCTCGACCAACAGCAATATCGACCTCCGCCCAGCGAATCTTACCGGGCCGTCTGCTGGTGGCTTCGCATCACATGTCATCGGTATCGCCGGCGGCTTCACAATCGCCGCGGGCGTGGACATAGAGAATGCCATCGGCGGAAACGGCGATGACCATCTGGTCGGCAACGACCTGGACAACAGGCTGCAAGGCGGGCTGGGCGACGACGCGTTCTTGGGAGGCCTCGGCAAGGATACTCTGATCGGGGGCGGCGGCAGCGATCGTTTCGTGTTCCAACATGTGAACGATTCCAGCGCGGCGGATGGCGAAGACACGATCCGCGATTTCTCCCGCGCGTCGAAAGACACAATCGACCTAAGTGCACTCGCCGGCGTAGGCCATCTTGACTTCATCGGCGAGGAAAAGTTCGACGGCAAGGGTGGCGAGGTGCGCTACATCCATGATGGCGGCGACACCATCGTCCAGGTCGACACGGATAGCGACAAGGCCGCCGACATGGAGATCGTGCTGTACGGCAATCGTCTGGATTTGGTGAAGGGGGATTTCATCCTCTGACGGCAGGCGCACGAGAGCAAATTCCGAAGTTCTCGTCGTATCGATACTTAAGGGATGGAATGCTCGTCGATCAATCAATGACTGTGCCACGCTTGCGGACAATAGTCGTGCGCGGCTTGAAAAAAGCTCGAGCGAAATGCGTGTGCCTTCCGAACCCCAGACACGTCACAGAACACGGCCAAGGCCGGATAGCTTATACGGCAAGCCGAAAACCACGGCCTCGCTGCCGTTTCTGAACGGAGGAAAGCTGCGGCCAGAGCCATGGCCTGACATCAATCCACAAGGGAGAACATCTCCCGTGCATCCGAATTCAAGTTAAGGTGACATCGCCGTCAAAACGCAAACGCATACCGGCCAAGATCATGGACGTGCACGCCTTTGATCAGGATCGTCGATCCGTCGTCAGCGGTGATAAGGGCGCCTTTATCGGTGTCTTCGATATGATGTTTCAGCTGATCGAAGTTGGCGATGTCCGGCAGCGCTGTTAAATCAATCACATCGTGATCCTTCACGATAAAGTCGGTGATTGTGTCATGGCCGCCGCCCGAGGCGAAAACGAAGGTATCGGACCCTTTGCCGCCATAGAACAGGTCGTCGCCAGTGCCGCCCGCCAGGCGGTCGTGCCCGTTCCCACCATGAATCGCATCGCCGCCGGCGCCGGATGCTCCCGTGGATGTGTTCATATGGGAAGCCTGCTTGGACGCCTTGCCGCCACCGAGGTTGAAGACCGTGAAATCCGGCCCTTCGACGACATTTGGGATTCCGATGTTGAGTTTCAGCAGGATTTGACCCTTTTTTCATTCCGCGTCGGCTCAGCAAATCCGATGTAACGAATTGTCCACAAACAACTTTCTTCGCCCTGAGTGGATCACGGTAAAGTGGAAAAATGGGTCAAACGGATCCGATAATTAACACCGCACCACCGGGCGGGCTGCAAAGCGATCTAACGTGCCGGTGGAATGACAGGATACATTCGCATTCTCAAACCTAAAGCCAAACGGATGTAGATCACGCGCCCCGATCTTCCCCTGCAACCTCGACCAACTGGTCAGATCGGGGCTGGTCTTCCACCTGTGGCAGGGCAAGTGAAAGTTCTACTTTGCGCCGGAGCGGACATTCCAACTTCCCCGCCATATATCATGTAAGTGGTCTGTCCAGCCGAAAGCCAATGCCGAAACTTTCGATCGGACCACTTTGACTTTGCGGTGCCAACACAAGATCTTTACAGACATAATCTTATGCTCCTCACCCACCCCGCCCGGAAAAACTCCGCGTCCGACAGACTTCGCGGATCGGTGCTTGGGTACGGCTCTCCCTCGTCAGTGTATTCCCCAAATCCTCCAGTAGGATGGGCCTCGAGAAATAATAGCCCTGGACATGGCGGATACTCGTGCATGCCCTGAGGTAGGCAAGTTCCTCGAAGGTCTCCAGCCCTTCCACCACGACATTCATGCCGAGCGAGCGGCTCAATGCTTCGATCGCCTTGAGGATGTTCTGGCTGCGGGGGCGCTGGTGCAGGTTGGTGATGAAGGAGCGGTCGATCTTGACCTCATCGGCGGTGATGTCTGCCAGCGCCGACAGCGACGAATAGCCGGTGCCGAAGTCGTCGATTGAGACGCGGGCACCGATCTCGCGGATCAGCGGCAGGATACTCTTCTGGAAATTGCTCTTAGAGACGAACGCCTCTTCCGTGATTTCCAGAATGAAGCGCCTGGCAAAGCCGGTGTCCGCAATCCTGTCGAGCAGCGAACGCATGAATTTCAGGTCACCGGCCTGCTTGGAAGCGACATTGAGGCTGATGGAGATATCCTCGCCAAAGGCCTGGTTGATGCGGTCGATCGAATCCACCGTCTTGTCGAGCACGAGGAAGGTCAAGTCATCCATCAGGCCGAGTTCGAGCGCAAGCGCAATGAAATCGCCAGGCGGCTGGATAACGCCGTCCTCGTCGATCCAGCGCAGCAATACTTCGACGCCCGACACACTTTCCCTGAGGATATCGATCTTTGGCTGGTAGGCGCAACTGACGCGCCGGTCGCGGATCGCAAGCCTGAGCCGCTGCTCGAGCCGGCTCTTTTCGATTGCCGCATGCTCGATCGTCGCGTCGAAGAATTGTACGAGCCCGGTGCCAGCGCTCTTACCGCGATACATGGCACGGTCGGCATTGGCCCGCAGCGCATCATAGTTGTGCCCATCGCGCGGATAAGTGCAGACGCCGATCGATGCGGAGGAGAAGATTTCGTTACTGTCGATATAATAGGGCTGCTTCAGCCGAGTGACGACCCTCGCCATCTCCGTTTGCAGATGTTCGACACTCTCCAAGGGCGACAGCAGAAGCAGGAATTCGTCGCCGCTCAGCCGCGCCAGCATGTCAGACGGGCGTAGATCCGCCGAGATGCGCTCGGAGATCTGCACCAAGAGCGCATCGCCGACATTGTGGCCATAGAAATCGTTGACATGCTTGAAGCCATCCACGTCGATAAAGGCGAGCGCAAATGCCGTTTCAGCCGACGAAATCAGCGCATTGATGCTCTGCTCGATCACGCGGCGGTTCGGCAAACCCGTCAGTTCGTCAAAATAGGCGCGCCGGATCAGCGCTTCCTCTCGGGCAAACCGCTCGGTTTCGTCGAGCAGCAGCGAAACGCTGTAGTTGTCGCCATCGACCGAGAATTCGAGGGTTTTGCTATTGAGCCTCCGCTCTCCATTCTGGCCACCGCCTTCGGCATGATACTTCCAGTCCGCTTCATTGGCAAAGGTGATCGACCCGTCCTGCGAGGCCAGTCGCATGCCGAACGGCAGCGCTTCGAACAGCCGCTGCAGTGTGACGGGCGCCACCGCAGCTTTCAGTGGCGGTCGCTCAGGGAGAGCCTCGTCATCCGTCCGTTCCGTACCGAGATTGCGCATCGCGTTTCCCTGGATATCAGCCGATCGTCGTCATGCTCAGATACGATTGCGGGGTCCGTTTCCAGACTCCATGGCCAGTGCGGCTTGCAGCCCGCGGGTCAAGGCGTTCTGGCTGAGCGGATCACCCGAGGCAGCGGGCTGATGGGTCGCGGCTGGCTGTGACTGTGCCTGTTCCTGGGGGCTGCCGACCGGGCTGCTCGTTGCCCTGCGCCAGCGATCTATCGCCTTTTCGACGTTGGCGGCACGTTCGCTCTCGCTTGCCGTCGTGGACGGCTCCCCCATCTGGTCGTTTGCCGGCAGTTGCTCGCGCGGCAGCCGGCGGAAGGAGAAGCGCAGCGGCAGCGGTAAGGCTTCGCCGACGCCGACCACCTCGCCCGTCCCGAGCGACGGTACGAAGGACAGCAGGTTGGACGCAGCATCGGAAACCGCCGAACGCAACAGACTGTGATCGCGCTCATTGGTCATGCGCATCATGAACAGCGTGCTGCACTGCGATACGATCGTCGGGTCGAGCTCGGCCGGACGCTGGGTGATCAGACCGAGATGGACGCCGTATTTGCGGCCCTCCTTGGCGATGCGCGACAAAGCCCGACGGGCCGGCGCAAAGCCGATGGAATGGTCAGCCGCGGCAAAACGATGCGCCTCCTCGCAGACGATCAAGAGCGGCGTGCCGCCATCGCTCCACAGGCCGAATTCGAAGGCAAGGCGAAGCACGACGCAAACGACGGCGTCGACCACCTCGCCCGGGAATTCGGCGAGCTTCAGGAGCGTGATGCCCTTGCTTGCGCTATTGATCGAAAACAACTGGTTGAGGACGGCCGCCATCGTGTCGCCGCCGACATTGGCGTTTTCGAACATGAAGGCGTAGCGCGGGTCGTTGCGGATCGTCTCGATCCTCGCCATCAAGCGATGATGGATCATGCGCGTGGCGCGGTTTTCGAGCTTGCCCATGCGCTCGTCGATCAGCGACACCAGGTCCTGGATCATATAGGGAGCAGGCGTGTCGACGGTGAAGCCGCTTTGCCGCGGGTGCCGGCGTGCCAGGCTGGAGCGGTCGCTGCCGCTCTTGAGATTGGAATAACTGCCCTTGGCGATCGGGATCAGTTCGGCAAGGATATCGAGTTCTTCCATGACCGCCGGCCGCCCGCCATAAAGCGCGTCGGTGAATTCCTCGAAATTGAACAGCCAGAACGGCAGCTTCAGGCTTTGGGCGTCAACGATGGAAGCCCGGCTGCCGAAGCAGTTGCCATATTCGTTGTGGACGTCGAGCATCAGCACCCTGACGTCCGGGCGCGCGTTGACAAGTTCCTTGAGGATGACGGCCGAGCCGGTCGACTTACCGACACCGGTCGAGCCGAGCACGGCGAAATGCTTGGTGAAGAGGCTATCTGCATCGATATAGGCCGGTACGCCGCCCTCTTCCTGCACTTCGCCGAGGCGAATGGGATGTCCGGCAAAGGAAGAATAGATGAGATGCAGATTGTCCTTGTCGAGCATTTCCACTTCATCGCCGATCGCTGGATATTGACGCACGCCGCGGTCGAACTTGATCGCGCCACCTTCGGCAAGATGGATTTCACCCATCAGGTCGACGCGGGCGACGGCATGACAATTGTCGGCCGCATTGCTCGACCGCGCTGCAGCTGAAATCTCGCTGATCATACCGATCGAGCCGCCGCGGGGATGCTTGAGCACGACGAACTTGCCGACCGTGGCGCGCGGATGCCCTACTGATGACGGGGAAAACAGCTCGACATTGGCTTCAGAGCCGCGGCAGGACAAGACCTTGCCAAGAACATTGCTCGCCGACCAACCAGAAAATGCAGTATTGTTGACGCTGCCCTGCACGTTTAGCTCCCCAAGTTCGATGTGATGGGCAAGCTAACCGAGCGGCGACTTATTAAGTGCTAATATTCTCCACGATGTGAATCGACGGTTAACGAGTTTGGAACTGAACTTAACCACAAGGGCATTGAGCTAGTGCGCGCCGCCGGCTGATACTGATCCCGACTTCTTGAGGAAAAGCGAAGCGACCGACGCGACGATCAGTGCGACGCCCAAAAGAAAGAAGGTGTCGCTGAACGCCATGATGTTGGCTTGCTTGCGAAGCTTGACGGCAATTGCCAACACAGCCTTATGCGTGGCGACCAAGACGCATGTGCTGAACCTGCTGCACCGGTTGATCGACGGCAAGACGACCGACGGTCCCGACATCGATACGCCACAGGCGCTGACCTTGCTGCGTGAACCCAAGGACAATGTCGAACGCTATGATGGCCTACGCGCCCGGATCGCAGGGGGTCGCCATGCGTCATGACCCCGCAAGTGCTGCCGTCGTCATCATGCTACGGAGCCTGAAGATGTATGGCATGGCCCAGGCTGTCACGGACCTTATCGAGCAAGGGGCACCAGCCTTTGATGCGTCCGTGCCCATCCTGTCCCAGTTGCTGAAGGCCGAGATAGCCGAGCGCGAGGTCCGCTCCATCGCCTATCACATGAAGGCTGCCCGCTTCCCTGCCTACAAGGACATCTCCGGCTTCGACTTCGCCGCCAGCGAGATCAACGAGGCCACCGTGCGCCAACTACACCGATGCGAGTTCATGGATGGGGCGCAGAACGTTGTCCTTATCGGTGGCCCTGGCACTGGCAAAACGCATGTCGCGACCGCTCTTGGAATCCAGGCCAGCGAGCATCATCGCCGAAAGGTCCGTTTCTTCTCGACCATCGAATTGGTCAATGCGCTGGAGCAGGAGAAGGCCAAAGGCAAGGCAGGCCAGATCGCAGAGACCTTGGTTCGTCTCGATCTGCTGATCCTGGACGAGTTGGGATATCTGCCGTTCAGCGCCTCAGGCGGAGCACTACTCTTCCACCTGCTGAGCAAGCTCTACGAGCGGACCAGCGTCGTGATCACCACCAATCTCAGCTTCAGCGAGTGGGCCACCGTCTTCGGCGAACCGAACATCGGATGCTGCCGCCAACCTCGACGGGCTGGTGCATCATTTAACAGTTATCGACCGGCGTCACAGCCTCGCTGGGCAGCAGCTTGAGCTTCTGCTTTTACGCTCAGCGCGTGGCCCTGACTTCGTGGTTGTGCGCCTGGCCGACGGGCGGCGTCGGTCCATTCGGCGGTCGGCGACGGATCTTTCGGCCACAGTGCCGGACGGTGATGACCCTTCATTTACGCCGGCCCGCGTTGATGTGCGAGTTCTGCTCACATTGATGCGCCATTTGAACAGCACCTTGGCCTCCCGTTTCGAGGAGGTGATTCGCGATGAACATTCAGCCGAATCCGTGCCGCGTTGCGTCCCAGACAACTACAAGAGTTCCAGTCCGCGCCACGGTAAAACTGCCACGCCTGTGGTTCAACCTACCGGCGGAGACGCAGCGGCAGATCGCACAATCGCTGGCGGCGTTGCTGCTTCGCAAGCAGGCAACGGAAGCGTCGGTCGAGGCGAGCCGCCATGCTGAACAGATCGAATAACATCGACGAGCGGGTGACGGCGGAACATCGTGGCAAGCTGGCCTACATCTACATCCGCCAGTCTTCTGTAAACCAGGTGCGGCATCATCAGGAAAGCACCGAATTGCAGTATCGTCTCGTCGATCGAGCCGTCGCCCTGGGTTGGCCACAGGAACGCGTTCAGATCATCGATGAGGATCTCGGCAAATCCGGTTCTGGTGGCGTCGAGCGCGAAGGCTTTCGAAAGCTGATCGCCGAGATCGGTCTGGGCAATGCTGGGCTTGTGATCAGCCTCGATGCTTCCCGCCTCGCGCGCAACAATCGTGATTGGCATCAGCTCCTCGATCTTTGTTCACTCTTCGGCGTGATCATCGCTGACGGCGAGCGCCTCTATGACCCTTGCGCCTACCATGACCGCCTTCTGCTTGGATTGTCCGGCATCATGAGTGAAGCTGAGCTGCACCAGATCAGACTACGCCTTCACCAGGGTGAGCGTCAAAAAGCGGCGCGCGGCGAGCTGCGCCTTCCCGTACCAGCAGGGTTGTCGCATGATCGCTCGGGAGGGATCATCCTCAATCCCGACGAGGAAGTGCAAGCGCGGCTCACGCTGGTCTTCGCCAAATTCCGAGAATTGCATACCGCACGAGCGGTGATGCGCTATCTACGCCGCAATCATCTGCTGCTTCCCGTACGTCCCCTTCTTGGCCCATCGCCCCATGATGTCGTGTGGCGAGAGGCAAATAGTGCACGGGTTCGCAGCGTTCTTCAAAATCCCGCCTATGCCGGAGCGTATGTTTACGGGCGACGGCGACTGACAAGTGGACGAATTCGACGCGGCATTTATTGTCCGAAGACGATGAAAGTCCCTGTCGCCGAGTGGGAGGTTTGCCTGCGGGCCGCCCATCCCGGTTACATCGGCTGGGAGGAGTTCATGGAGAACCAAAGACAGCTGGCGAATAACGTCAACCGATATGAAGCCGGTCATTCGGGCGCGCCACGCAAGGGGGCAGCCCTGCTCCAGGGTATTGCCGTGTGTGGGCGCTGCGGCCACCGGATGAGCCTTCGCTACACCGGTCCTGCCGGCAACTATCCCGTCTATACTTGCCGGTCCGATCGGGATCAGGAGGCCGGACCGCTTTGCCAGGAAGTGCGCGCCTTGCCGGTCGATGCTCAGGTGGAAGCGTTGCTTCTCGATGCCCTAAAGCCCGACCGGATTGCCATTGCCGTCGCAGCGCTTGCCCAGGTCGAAGAAGAAACGCGACAACTCGAGCGGCAATGGGCGCTGCGACGCGAGCGCGCTCGATATGAGGCCGAACGTGCCCGCCGGCAATATGATGCAGTCGAGCCTGAGAACCGCCTGGTGGCACGCTCACTGGAGCGGGTCTGGGAAGAGAGATTGCGCGCCGTCGAGGCGATTGAGCAGGATTACGAGCGTTGGCGCTGTGACGAGCCGCTTGTCCTGACGGAAGCTGACCGCGATGCACTGCTGAAGCTCGGGGAAGACCTGCCGGGCATTTGGCATTCTCCGTCGACAACAGCGGCCGAAAGGAAGAGCATCCTGCGTCTCGTCATTCGTGAGGTCATCCTCGATCAGAAGCGTGAGCGAGGGCAGGTCTGGTTCAAGATCCATTGGCAGACCGGGGCGACGAGCGAACATTCTCTGCAGAGGCGCGTCCACACCTATAGCGACTATATCGATCCGGAGCATCTGCGGCGGCGTGTGACCCAGCTCAATGCGGAGGGCAAGATGGACAAGGAAATCGCAGCGACGTTGGATGCCGAAGGCTTTCTGGCCGCCCGCGGCTGCCGGTTCAAAGGCGAGAATGTCTGGCTTCTGCGCAAACGATGGGGTGTCCCTACCGTCAAGCTAAATGGGGTCAGCGCTAATCCAGCCCGATGGTCCGACGGAACCTATTCGGTCCAAGGCGCTGCAGTCGCCTTGGGCATCACGCCCCAAACTGTTTTTGATTATCTTGAGCGTGGTTGGTTGAAGGGCCATCAGCTTGTCAAAGGGCAGCCTTGGCAGATCGACCTTTCCGGCAATCAGATTGAAGTCCTGAAAGCACAGATCGCACGCAGGAGGCGATCGAAAAAGGAGGCATTATGAAACCCTTGGTGACGCCAAGATGACGACCGCTCTGCTCGATCGTTTGACCCATCGTTGCCATATCCTGGAAACAGGAAACGACAGCTTCAGATTCAAAGCCAGCTCGGCCGCCGCCGCACAGAAGAGAGGAGAAAAAGCCAACCCCTTGACCAAACCCTGATCAGAAAACCATACTCAGAGGTTGCTCACTTCTCGGTGGAAACCGGCTCAGTTCCGCGTGGAAACCAACAGGCTTAGCCGAATGATTGAGCCACGAGTGCTCATCGAGGTTCTGGATTTTGTTTGCGATAGCCTTGCCTATTCCGTCGTTGCGATTGAGCCATCATATGAGCGGCCAGTAAAGTTTGCCGGCACGGAATTCATAAGGATCGGCGAAAACAAGAAAAAGCTCGCCGAGTTTCCGGAGCATGAACGCGCGCTGTGGATAGCGACCGGCCGCCGACGTTTTGAAACTGCGGTCGCAGCGTCGAATGTCATCGCAGACGACGTTTTCGCAATGCTCGACCCCGATCCGATTTACGACCTGACCGGAGAACCTAAGCCGAAGAATCCTCAGGAAACCATCCGAAAGATGGCCGATGCTGGCTTCCTGCTCGACAACCTCGAAGGCAGGTTCGACATTACCAATCTCGGGGCGATCATGTTGGCGCGTGACGTCACGGCTTTCCCTTCCATCGCAGGAAAGACGGTTCGCATCGTGAAGTACGCCGGCCGTGACAAGTCCCGGTCTGACTTCGAGCAAGAGGGCAAGAAGGGATATGCCGTCGGCTTTACCGGAATGATGCGCTTTCTCATGGAGCGACTACCGAAAGAAGAGCTATACGTTGATGGCGTTCGGCGCATGGTGCCGCATTTCCCGGAAACTGCCGTCCGTGAAGTCATAGCCAACGCTCTCATCCATCAAGATTTTATGGCGACCGGCGTCGGTCCGGTTGTCGAAATCTATGACAACCGCATTGAAGTCACGAATCCAGGCAATTCCTTGATTAGCACCGACCGTATTCTTGATGAACGCCGGTCGAGAAACGAAAAGCTTGCTGCGACCATGCGTTCACTCGGGCTTTGCGAAGAGCGTGGCGGCGGCCTAGACAAAACTCTGATCGAAATCGAAGCGCGGCACCTCCCTCCTCCCGACTTTATCTCGTCAGAGAATTCGATGCGCGTCGTGCTGTTTGCTCCGAAAAACTTCGGCCAGATGTCGAAGACGGAGAAGCTGCGCGCATGCTTCTTTCATTGTGTCCTGCGCTGGCTCACCCACGACTACATGAGCAATGCGACGCTTAGAGAGCGATTCTCACTCGCGCAAGAGGAATATCAGGCCGTTTCATCGATTATTGCCGAGTCCATCAAGCTTGGCCGGATTGCCCCTGCAGATCCAGATCAGGGCAAACGCAATGCGCGTTATATTCCGTACTGGGCAGCATGAGGGTCACGTCCCATTACTGAGCTTCGCTTGAACAGAACCGAACGATCGGCATCATCATTTGACCGAGTTTTTCCACCAGTAACCCATTGGCGACGACCACATGCGCTGATCAATGATGCCTTCACGGTACAGCTTGTACGCAACCATTGAATGGCTCACCTGCCGCGACTCCGTGATCGCAGATATACGGGGAACACCACGCTCCTGCGTAGCGCCGACAAGGTTGGCCTCCGCTGCTATCTCGGGTGTGGGCGGCAGAATGCGCCCCGCTACATCATCGCAGAGTGTTTCGACAGCATTGCTTGGTCGACCACTGCGTGCTCCGGTAACTATTGCGCCAAGAGAACAGAAAACCGTCTAGGCGAAATCCGGCAAGACGCTGCAGACTTACAAGTGCCGATCCTGGGCGCCGGAGCGCATGATACTCGCTCCGGCGCGGTGCCGGCCGCACGGATGATCAGTTCACGATACTCAGTTCGGACCGGGCAGTTGCGGAGGGCATCTCCTTCGGATCGACGACGCCGAGATCTTTCACAACCTCGAACTTCCCGTTCCGCGCCTGGGCGATGTACATGTTCATGCGCAGGTGATGTTGGCCAGCGACCATTGCTGCCGGACCACCCGGAGCTTGGTCGATGGACGCATGATCGAGCGCTTGAATGACTGCGCGCTGATCGAGCGTTCCGGCCTCTCTTACCGCCGCCTCCCAGAGCTTGAGTGCCTTGTAGTGACCCGAACAGCCACTTCCGGCGGTGAACATGGCGCTGCCCGGAAAACGACGGTTGTAGTCCTTGAGCAATTCCCGGCTGAAGGGATCGTCGATACCCTGATAGTAATCGAGACAGCTGTAGAGACCCTCGACATGCGCGGCCGGCACCAGGTTCAGGAAATTCTCATCGAAGTAGGTGCAGACGATTTTTCCGCCCTTGGCGATGAAGCCCGCGTTGTGGAGTTCCGCGAGGAACGGCGAAAGGCCAGGTGGCACGATCGTGTTGAAGACCACCTCGGTTCCAGTCGACATGATCTTCGCGACGGTCTCGCGGTAGTCGGTGTGATCGAGGGGGAAGTATTCCTCGCCGACGATCTCGCCGCCGCACTGGGCCACCATCTTCTTGGCCGCCTTGTTGAGCAAATGCGGCCAGATATAATCGGCCGAAGGCAGGTAGAACTTCTTCGCACCCGTCTTCTTCATCAGCCATGGGATCAGCGGCTCAACCTGTTGGGCCGGAACCGGGCCGGTGCAGAAGATCAGCGGGTCGTCTTCCTGCCCCTCGTATTGTTCGGGATAGATATAGAGTCTCTTGCCTCTCTCTGTCGCCTCACTCCGAATGGCTTGGCGGGTGGAACTGAAGATGCCGCCAACCACCAGATCGACCTTGTCAACGTTGACGAGTTTGGCCGCGGCAGCCTTCGCGGCTGCATCTTCCGTCCTGCCGTCTTCGATTATCAGCTCGATTGGCCGACCGAGAAGGCCGCCGGCCTCGTTGATGTCCTCGATGACCATTCGGCAAACATTCGCGTCGGCGATCCCCATGAAGGATAGTGGGCCGGTAAGTTCGGCAATCACGCCCACTTTGATCGGTGTCTGTTCCATGTCTTTATCTCCTCTCCATGTCCTGGCCCCGATGGCTCAGTGACTGTGAGAAGGATGCCCGCCCAAGCAGCATCGCGCATGGGGTGAACTCCCTATACGCGGTTCAGCGCATCAGGAGACCGTTCTCGACTGCGAACAATGCCGCTCCGGCGCGGGTTGTGACTCCGATTTTGGAGTAGATGTTCTGGATGTGGTTGTCGGCGGTCTTTGGCGAGATACCGAGCTTCTCCGCGACGTCCTTCAGCGTGAACCCTCGCGCGATCAGGCGCAGCACTTCGATTTCGCGCGGGGTCATACCCGCAAGGCGCGGGGTGATATTTCTGCGCGAGGGCTGCCCGGCGACGGTAAGCACCGCCTCGGCAGCATCCTGGCAAAATCGTCCCTCGCGTATCCAGGTGCGCACCATCGAGGCCGCAGCCTCATCATCCAGCGCCGGGCGCTGGGGCCGTTCCTCGCGCGCGGTTGCATAGACTTCAGCCGCGGCGAGAACGCGCGCCGCAGGCGACAGATCGGAGCCATCGACCTGGCGGTAGAAACCTGATCGATCAAGACATTCATGGTGGCGCGAGACCAGTACCGCCGCGTCCACACCGGCCTCTCCGAGCGCCGAAAGCGCGCGTTCGCCGTAGTAGGGATGCAGTTTCGCCGTATCGGCTTCCACGGGTAACATTGGCCCCTTCCTGATCCAGGACGCCACCGGCACGCAGAGTTCGCCGATATCATGAACCAGCCCGGCCCACCGTGCGTTCCGCACATCTGATTCCGGAAGCCCCATATGTCTGGCCGCCGCCTCGGCGAGATCGGCCACCGCCCGGGAATGTCCATGGGTGAATGGCATCCGCATGTCGACCATGTCGGCGATCGCTAGATAGGCAGCGTCACATGCCTTCTCGTCAAAATATTCGACTGGCTCCGGCTCCAGCCCAAGAACCATCTCGCGTGTGATATGTTCGTCGATCCCTTCCATCAGGGTGTGCGCGTTTTCGGACATGAGCATCGCTAAGCTGGACTCGTAGGGACCATCGGACCGGGAACCGACGATCCGGGCCATCTCATCGACGCCAAGGGCTTCCGCCAGCGCGACAGCGTCCTGGGCCAGTGTGATGACACGGACTGCCGGCAGAACCTCGTCACCCGAAAGCCCGCGGGGCATGCCGCGACCGTCCCAGCGTTCGTAGATCTGCCCGAGATTGCGCCGAATATCTTCCGTCAATCCGAGGCGCTCTCCGATCCTTTGCGCAATCTCGCAATGTGCCGTCAGGATCGGAAGCGTAACCTTGAGTGCACCGCTGAGACTTTCCTGAATTGCGCGTTGTTGTTCATCTGGTGCAAGTTCGGCGAACAGGCGCTTGAAGGCGTTCACAAATACCTGTCCGACTTGCGCTTTGTCGCCCATGTCGAGACCGGCAAGTTCCTTTCTCAGCGCAATCTCGTCGCCAAGGGCTGCTGCCATCAGATACGAGTCTGCATTGCATCCGACATAGCGCAGCAGCGCCTGGTGATAGACGTTGCGCCGGCCCTGTTCATCGAAGCCTGCCAGCTCCGCAAGCCGCATTCCGAGAACGCAGGATCTGAGTGCGAAATTGCGTGAGTGGCCAGTCGCGAGATCCGAAGCGTAGGCCAGAACCATCATGAAGTCGGCTCTACGCATTCTTGGAGCAGGCATGCTCAATCTCCCAGAAGAGGTGCAGCTGTGGGAGCTTATCACAACGCGTCGTCTTTGCGACTCGCGCGCGTCCGCCCCAATTTTGTTCGTGTAGCCCGATCTGCCTTGCAAACGGCAATGCCTCAGGCGGGAGAGTCATTCAGCTGCCGTGGGATCACGTCCAAGGCGACCGCCAGTTCCATAATTCGCTATTCGTCTCGGCCGAGATGTGAGAGTATTGGCTAGCGGGGAGGATCAATGCAATGCTTCCGCAAGCCGAAAACGCTTGTTTCCTGATCGCCGACATCAGCGGCTATACCGGCTTTCTCGCCGGTGTCGAACTCGATCATGCACAGGACATCATCGCCGATCTCATGGACACGGTGTTGAAATACCTGCGCCCGCCCTTCAGGCTCGCCAAATTCGAGGGTGACGCCGCTTTCGTCTATGCGGTCGGCGACAGCTTTGATGGGCACCTCGTTCAGGACGCTATCGAAGGCTCCTATTTCGCCTTCCGCAGGCGGCTTCGCGACATCAAGCAATCGACATCCTGCGAATGCAACGCTTGCAGCCGGATGCAGGACCTCGATTTCAAGTTTGTCTGCCATCACGGAACGTTCATCCGGCAAAAGATGGGCGGACGCGAGGAACTCGCCGGCCGCGACGTCATCCTCATCCATCGCCTGCTGAAGAATGAGGTGAACGAACGGCTGGACGGCCATGCCTACGCGCTGTTTTCCGATGCCGCAATCCAGGCCATGGGCATCGATCCGGTCGCGCAAGGCCTCATGGAGCACCAGGAATCGATCGACATCATCGGCGACGTGACCTGCTGGCTGCGCGATCTTGAAGCAGCATGGCAAGCGGAAACCGATCGCCAGCGTCACGAAGTGACCCGCGACAATTCGGCGATGGTGCTGGAATTCGAGATCGGAGCGGCGCGTCCGGTGGTCTGGGAATACTTCACCTCGCCTGGCCAGCGGCCAAAATGGCGCGCCGCGGATGAAGTCCGCGAGACTGCCCGCAACGGACGTCGCGGTGCTGGTACCGTCAATCACTGCATGCACGGCAAGGCGGCGATCATTGAGGAGGTGCTGGACTGGCGTCCCTTCGACTATCTGACGCTGACCACCCTGCTGCCGGCGCCGGGGGCGCCGAAGATACCTATGACCTACACTTTCTCCGAACACGCCGATGGCCGCACGACGGTCGAAATTCGCATCGCCAAGCCGAAACCGAAGGACAGGGAATTCCTCTCCAAAGTCGCCGAGACCTTCAAGGACCATATCACCCACGAGGTCGAAGCGCTGCGGCTGATCATCGAAGGCCAGGATGCGGGTCTGGCAGCGATCGAAGAGCCGCCCGTGCCGATATCGGCACAACGCTTTCAGCATCAACCCTTCCATGCACACTGACCTTTTGATAGCGGAGAGCTCCCGAAAGGTCAGGTCACGAGTCAAATGGCTTCGCTCTCGATGCAGATCTTGCATGCACCCGATTTCCAATCTCAAATAGCAAGCGCCGCGACGATCATGGTCGCCGCGATTGCGTATAAGTGTTCCGCGTGCCGGTGGTTATCGATCGGGACTTGCCGTGGTTATAGCGGGCGCGTCGCAAAGATTTTCGGGGGCCGCAATTATCCCACGAAGGGCGTCATTTTCATGCTTTGTTAACTTTTTGAAGTCCGAATAGGCGCGCAAGTAGATCATTCTGATCGTTGACGGTCCAGCCGCCAGAAAAACAAAATCCCTTCCGCAACCACAGCATGGCTTCGAAACCCGCGATTGTTCTTCGGGCGGTGTTGAATGACCGGAACCCTCCGATCTTGGGCATGTTCTTCTTGACCCGGAAATGGTCGCTTTCGATGCCTTACTGGAGATGCTTGGTGACATAATGCACAGGCTCTGGGTGGAGCAGTCCCTCTTCGACGGACGTTTTGATGGTCGAAGGAAAGGTATTGGCGCCGTCGGTGCCGATTTTGTCGGGTGACAGCAGTGGCTCATCCTTCAGCATCTTGCGAAAGGAGCGCTTGGCGGCGTCGAGGTCGCGCCT
>NZ_JBFUFK010000081.1:0-20913 GCF_056403475.1 Rhizobium sp. P2_G9
CTTGGCTCGGGCGTTGCCGCCGCCTCGCCAAGGATTGGGAAAAATCCATCGAAAGCTCAACAGCATGGGCGCAAATCGCTTCAATCCGAATGCTCACAAGGCGCATCGCAAGGTATTGGATCTACGAATGAACTTTTGAATCGGGCTCTGAGACGGTTTACTTCTTTTTTCGCTGTCGTGGGGAGTTCGTTGCCGCGCGATCTGGACGCTTTGAATCAGGCAATTGCCCTGATCTATGACGCAATCTTGCAGGCCGAGTTATGGCCGCTCGCGCTCGATGCGCTTGCGACGCAATGCGAAGGCGCCGGGATCGGCGTTTTTCCGCTGCGGCAAGACATCGCCTCCATGCCTGAATTTCTCCATTCCGGTTCGGATATCGGCGATGCCTGCACGTCATTGGTGACGGAATGGTATTCGCGCTGCCCTTTCATGGCTTACGACGCGCGCCAGCCGGTTATCGACAGGTGCATCTGGGACGGGGATCTGGTCACGCCTGAAAGAATCCGCCATGAACCGTTTTATCAGGACTATGCGCGCTCGTTCGAGCTGGGCCACGCCGTCATGCGCGGCACATCTACCCTGTCTTCGAGCGAGCGTTATGCGATCATATCTCCGTTCTGGCTAAAAACTGGACCGCCATCCGACAGCCAGCGCGCAACATTTGAACTTCTGTCCGCGCATGCCGCAAAGGCCTTGGCGATCTACCTGCGGCTCGGCGCCGCCAACAGGGCGCAGGAACTGATGAACCTGCAGCAATGCGGTGTCGTCACCGTCAACGCGTCCGGCACTGTCATCGCCGCCAATGATGTGGCTCTAAAAATGTCCGGCGACGGCTTTTCGATCGCCGACAAGAGGCTCCGCGCACGCCGACCCGCTGCGCAAAAAGAGCTCGATCGGATGCTGGCCTCTGCCTTCAACCCGGATGCCAGGGACAAGGAGACCTCGCCGGTCGCACTTGCCCGGGCGCATGGGCGCAAACCGCTGATCGTGACCGCCTTTCCGGGTCATGGTCGCAAGGACCGGCTCTCGTCGGCATTCCTCAAAGCCGCCGACACCGTGACCGTGATCATCACCGATCCGGAGGTGTCGGGTGCCGGGAATACCGGGGAGGCGACATTTGCCGCCCTGGGCCTGACCAGGGCCGAAGCAAGAATAGCCGCAATCCTGGGCCGCGGCGTCAGTCCGGAAGCGGCTGCGGAAAGGCTCGACCTGTCTGTCGGGACCGTTCGCACGCATCTCAAGAGCGTCTATGCCAAACTCGGCATTTCCCGCCAGAGCGAACTCGTCGCCATGGCGGGGAAGATGGCGGCGCTGGGGGATTTTTAGGGTGCGGATCTGGGCTGAGTAGCTCGTATGATGGTCGCCGCTTTTCGAGAAAAAACCCTTGGCAGGGTTGCATGAATCTCGGCGTATGCGGATGATGGATCACGAATGAGAGGGAACGAGAGTAGAAGATGATTATTTCCCCGAGGGCATCCCACTTATTTGAATACCTCAATGCATAACAAAGAAATGTTTTGCCGTGTTTGCGGCTTTGAGGACGACATTCCATCTTGGGGTGACGGAAAAGGGTCGTTTGACCTTTGTCCGTGTTGCGGCGTGCAGCATGGCTATGAGGACATTACGCCTTCATCAGTCAGGAAGTATAGAGCTTCGTGGGTGGAAACCGGCCACAAATGGTTCTGTTCTGAAGACAAGCCTGAAAATTGGCAAGCGTCCAGACAAATGGAGAATGTTCCTTCAGAATTTCGATCTGCCCGCGGCTTCCTTATCCAGGCCTCGCAGATCGGCGATTGAGTATGTCGAGGGAGAAGAGGATGCGAGACGCAGAACAAATGGCACTCTGCAAGAAGTACGATGCCATTTATGATCCACCCCCGCCAGGCAGCATGACAGGAATCTCATTCGACCATGATTTTTCCACCATGCCAATCAATGGCCTGCGGCATCCTCCTTATAAAGATACGAATGGATGGTATATCTGGGCATCGACGGACTTTCCGAAAGAGGACGGCTGGAAGGTAATCCATTATTCTCATCTTCCGGATTGCCTTCCGCTGATTGTCAAATTTCTTTGCCTGCCTCCGGGATGGAGGTTTTTGACTGATGGTGCCTATGAAGACGTATGGTTCGACCCAACACTTCTCACCCAGGTCGAAGAGTAGCAGGGTCGTTCAGTCTGCATATTTCATCGGGGAAGCATGTGTCGATCTCTGGCGCCCTGATGGAGCGTGCAAAAAGAAATTGAGTTGCCAAGAAAAGCAGCAGCTTGACCGCTGATTAATCGGAGAATTGAATGAAAAATATCATGATCATAGACGGAGCAGAGAACTGCACCTATGACATATTCGCCGCCGAGGATGCGGAGTTTGAGCAAATATTCGGCGACAAGGAGGTTATCTTTATAGAAGATTTGGTAAAAGGAAAGAAGAAAGGTTTTTTCAACCCGATTTTCAAGGCAATCTGGAAGCGACCTGTCGGGAAAAAGGACGTCGCTGGAATTCACGGCACCATTTTTTACGAGCAATACTATAAGAAGCAATATTTCGAGGACGGCTCGTGGAAGGGTTGGAGCATGGGGAAACGGAGTTGACATCAAGGTCATCAACGACAGCGAAACCAACGAAATCGCTGCCGTATGTCCAATGAACGCATCGGAAATCCGCGAGATGCATCATGCCTGATACGACCGAAACGCGGGAGAGGGGGTTTTGGGGGAATGCCATGCGGCGACTGGGGATATTGTTTTCGATCGTTCTTGCGGCCTGGATCGGCCTGTTGGCCGCCGGGCCGTCTTTGGCGGCAAACGTCGATTTGACGACGCCGGAAGGTGCGGTTTCGGCCTATATTGACGGTGTCGCCCGGCGCGATTTCAAGGCGATCATCGCCGCGACGTCCGCAGACAAGTTCAGCAAGGGTTTTGATTTCGTTGCCAATGTCGAGCGAGTTCGCGCTTTGACGCCGAAGGAACCGGCACCGGCCACCAACCCATTGTTCATAGAGATCAACAGGGCCGAATTCGTGGCGCGGATTGCGCAGCAGATGCAAATGCTGGTCTATGGCCTGATGACGACAAACGACATTCTGCATGGCGGGGTCGTCCTGATGGATAGGGCCAAGGCGGCTGATTTTGCAAACACCGTCCGAGCCGAGCGGCTGGCCGGCCTTAAATTGGTCAAGATCGGCACGCCCAAGGTGGTGAACAGCGAAAAGTACCAGGCCAACTCCGTGAAGTCGGCTAAAACCCTTGGTGCCGACACTGCGACCGAGCGACTGGCCCTCGTCTCGTTCGAAGGGCGCGACTTCGAGATCGGCTTCAGCCTGCTGCGCTATGGAGATATATGGACCGTCGGTGCACAAGTTTCACTGAATACCGACGGCAGCACAACTGGAGCCCCCAAGCGCGTGACGCCGGAAGAGTTTGAGAAAATGCTGCGATAGGGACAGGCGTGAAGTCGCCAGCGACGTTGACAGCAATTGTCGCCACGGATTTGATTGAGACGTCCTGGAAGCTTGAGCGTCGATATGTCTGAAGCGGATATTGCTGGAAAATTCAGGAATTTCGGAACGCCTTATCGAGCGCGCTTCCATGGCTCGATAATAATGAAACCGCAAATGGCCATATCGTTACGGTTCTTCATACCATTCTTTGTCACCCTGATCGTCGGAGCCTGCTCTTGCGCATATCAACATGTGGACAGCATGTTGGATGCGATCGCCAGTAATTCTCTGGGAGCTTTGACAAGCATTTTGCAATCGGGATCAAGTCCGAACTGTAGTAATTTTGACGGGTACACGCCGCTGGGCGCTGCGGTAAAGAACCGCAACGTTTCCGCGATCAAAATACTCCTGTCCTATAAAGCAGATGTTAATCTGACGGATGGTGGAGTCAGCCCACTGTACAATGCTGCTTTATTTAACTGCGTCGAATGCGCGAATATATTGCTATCACATGGCGGAAAGTTCATTGCGATCGACAATGACATTAAGTACTTGGAAAAGTACGATTATGTCACAAGTAGTCCGTTCTGGAAGAGCATCATAAAACAAGGCCAGGCAGAATGATTCACTCTTCCTGTGTAAGGTGCGGCGAAAGCTATGAACCAACCTCCATCCGCACCACGAACTCGATGACCCTGCCTGACAATACACGACCGCACGCGTCCGCACTCATCCCATACCGAAAAGAGAGGAAAGAAGATCGGGGAACTGACCAGGCACCGAAAGATAGTCGTAACAAGCAGGATCCTCAGTAATGCATGACAAAGTTGGACATGGTGCCGTTGGGCTGGCATTGTTTCAGATAGCCGTTCTCGCCGGCGTGATATATTATCTAAATGGTTCGCACTGGAGGGGCTTGCAAATATTCTTTGCGTGCTCGGGCCTTGGTTGCTTGGTGCTGGCTTTCACGCAAAAAAAGTGATGCATTATGTATCGCTTTTTTTCTTCCTTTTTGTCGCCATTCATCTTAACTTGCTGGAGTTTTCTGTCCCTTTATCTCGGCTTTTTCAGGCGACTCGAAGACATTATTTTTTCTTTGCTGATCCAACTTTTAATGATTTCCTGACGAGCAGGTTTTTAATCAATCTTATTATTTCTGGGACCGCCTTTATTATCATCGTGGCCTGCGACATTTTGTGGAGAATTGGCGGATGGTTGGGACGAAGAGCTTTGAGCAACATCAGTAGTGGCAGTGTGTCGCGATAAGCATTTCTCAGGAGTTGCGGGTTGTCGCGTTCCGTAAATTGACTGTGGATGCGTGTGGCTGTGTGCTGGCGGAAATCCTGGCAATGGCCAGCAAGCCTTGCATCATGTGACGATTCGCTTGAAATTGCCATTCATGCCGGTGAGAGCAGTAACTGGTTTCGAGATAGTAGAAAAAGGGGGTAAATTAATGAGGCGGCACGTTCTACTCAGATCATGCATGGTTCTGTTCTTTGCTCTGCTCGGCAATCCGCCCGTATATGCCTGTGATCGTGCGATTGACATGTTGGATGCAATTGCCTCAGATTCCATGGATATTTTGGAGAGCATTCTGAAATCGGGAGAGAGTCCGAATTGCACCGGCCCGGATGACGATACACTATTGGGAGCCGCGGTGACCAACCGAAATATTCCGGCTATCAAGATGCTTCTGAAATATAAAGCCGATGTGAACCAGACAGAAGGCGGAATAAGCCCACTATACGATGCGGCCTTAGCGAACTGTGTTCAGTGTGCCAATTTGTTGATTGCCGCGGGAGGCAAGTTTATTGCAGACGAACTGCAGGTGAAGTCTTTGAGAAGGTACAAGCACATAAATGACAGCCCGTTTTGGAAACGTATAATCGAGGGCGCCGGTTGGAAATGATTTGATCGCTCATTGGCAACAAGAATTTGGACGGGAACACGTCTGAAGTCATATGAAATACGGATATGTGACCTACCCCTCCACCCGCACCCCAGTCTCAATCCCCAGCAGCGCCAGCGCCGGATGGCTGATCCCGGCTGCCCCCGCAGTGGTCGCCGCCCAAGCGCTCGAAGCCGGGTTCCGCTGCATCGCGATGGCCATCGGCAGTGCCGCGGCACCCAGTGCCGGCAGCTCCGACGCATGCTCTGCCGGCATCAGCCTTGGCAGGCGGCTTGTACGGCGGTGGATCATCGCCGGCAGTGGCGGGGTGGCGGCGGCGATCAGGGCGTCTTGCAGATCCGATGGCAGGCCGCCGCCGATGACCACGGTGTCGGGGTCGAAGATCGCCTCGATGTTGCGGATGGCAATGCGTAGATATTGGCCGGCTTCGTCCAGCCAGGCGATCAGACGCGGGTCGCGGTCGCGGATCGCTTGCGCCAGTTCCTCGGCTGGGATTTCGTCGGGGGTGCGGGTCGGGCCGCAGATGACTTCGGCGGCGGAATAGAAGGAGACATATTGTTCGAGGCAGCCGCGGCTGCCGCAGGGGCAGAGCCGGCCGCCGGGCTTGACGATCATATGGCCGATTTCGCCGGCGCCGCCGAAGGCGCCGCGATAGTGCTGGCCGTCGAGCACCAGGCCGCCACCGACGCCGAGATTGAAATGCAGGTAGAAGAAGCTGCGCGCCAGCCGGCCGATGCCGTAGAGCTTTTCGCCTATGGCTGCCACCGTTGCATCGTTTTCGACGAAGGTTCGCAGGCCCGTCAGTTCGGCGAGCCGTGCGGCCAGCGGAAACTTTTCCCAGGCCTCGCCCTCCTGCACCTTGTCGTACCAGAAGGAGCCGTTTTCGACCGTGCCCGGCACCGAGCAGCCGATGCCCCAAACCTGGTCTCGCGTAAGATTAGCCTTACCAAGCAGGTGGTCGACAAGGCCGGCCAGCACCTCCGCTGTGACTTCCGGCGCGCGTTCGCTCAGCTCGCGCGCCTCGCTGGCCACGACTTCGCCGGTGAGATCGACGACGACGCCGGCGACGCGGCGATAGGCGAGGCTGAGCCCCACCGTATAGCCGCCGGTCGGGTCGAGCGACAGTTCGACGGCCGGCTGGCCACGCTGGCCGACGCGCCGGCCCTGCTGGCGGATGAGGCCGGCACCTTCGAGTTCGGCGGCGATGTTGGAGACGGCCTGCACGGTCAGCCCGATCGCCTGGGCGAGTTCTGCTCGCGTCACGGGCTGCGGGCTACGGCGCACCGCGTCGAACACGGCGCGGCGATTGAGCGCCCGGGTTTGCAGGAGATTGGTGCCGGGAAGGGTGTGCTCGCCCTCCATACGCAGATTCATGGCAATGCCTTCAGTGAACTTTCCATTGCAGGATAATCAAAATCCGATTAAATAAAAAGTGTTGTATTATCCTGCCGCGCCTGAATCGAGGGCGATCGGCTGAATTCGCATCCCAAACCGGCATGGAGGAGAGGAAGAAGAGGAACAGAGGAACGCATAGGGGTTTCTCATAAGTAACTATAAGGTTATAAGTTGCGAAGTGGCCGTTCGTTGATGGCCGCTTGTATTGCTTGTTGTCTTCGAACGGTAATGCATTGCCTATTGCTCTGAAATGACGCGATAAATTTAAATTCTTTTCGATTTCAAATGACTAGCGTGCAAGAGTTTTGCGGGCCGAGCGTTTTTGCCGTGTTGTTCTTAGCGGTAACTTGACAATCCGAATTCATCGCTGATAGCTATTCACCAAATAGTTATTTAGCACGAGAGTGAGGGTGAGCATTGTGCGGTCCATGATCGACATAGAGGGCATCTCTAAGTCGTTTTCGACGAAGGCTGCCGGTCCTGTCTTCGCGCTCGAAACCGTCAACCTCAACATATTTGACAAAGAGTTTTTCACATTGCTGGGGCCTTCCGGTTGCGGCAAGACCACGCTGCTGCGCCTGATCGCCGGTTTCGAGGCGCCGACGGAAGGGAAAATCCGCATCGGCGATCTCGATGCCGCAGCGCTGCCGCCGCAGGCGCGGCCGGTCAATACGGTGTTCCAGAGCTATGCGCTGTTCCCGCATATGACGGTGGCGGAGAATGTCGCCTTCGGCCTCGAAATGCTGAAGGTGGCCCGGCCGGAGATCGAGGCGCGCGTGCGCGCCGCACTCGCCATGGTGCGGCTCGACAATTTCGCTTCTCGCTATCCGCGCCAGCTTTCCGGCGGCCAGCAGCAGCGCGTGGCGCTTGCCCGGGCGCTGGCGCCGCGGCCGAAAGTGCTGCTGCTCGACGAGCCGCTGTCGGCACTGGACCTGAAACTGCGCAAGGAAATGCAGGGCGAATTGAAGCGCCTGCAGCAGGAGACGGGCATTACCTTCGTGCTCGTCACCCATGACCAGGAAGAGGCGCTGGCCATGTCCGACCGCATTGCGGTGATGTCGGCGGGGCACGTGCTGCAGGTGGGAGCGCCACGCGAAATCTATGACAATCCCGCAAACCGGTTCGTGGCGGATTTCATCGGCGAATCCAATGTTCTGCCCGGTGCGCTGCTCGGCCGCAGCGCCGACGTCATGATCGCGGTGCGGCCCGAGCGCATCTCGATCGTGCCGGCTGCCAATGACAATGCCGCCGGGCGCGCCCGCGGCAGGATCGAATCCGTCACCTTCCTCGGTCTCGACACGCTCTACGAAGTCTCGCTCGGCGCGGATATCCGGCTGCGCAGCCGCGCGCGCGATGCGCATCCAGCACTCGGTGCCGGAGCTGCGGTGGTGGTCGACTGGCCAGACGATGTCGAGCGGCAATTGGCGAAGTGAGGCGGCGATGAAGAAAAGCTCGACCTACGCGCTCATCGCACCGGCCTTCCTGGTGATCGGCATCTTCATGGTGCTACCGCTGATCATCGCGGTCACCTATTCATTCTTGACCGCCAGTCCCTATGGCGGCGTGACAAAACCTTTCACCTTCGATGCCTATGTCCAGTTCCTCTTCCAGCGTGATTTCGACGACAGCCTGTATTTCTCCTGGAGCTATGTGCTGATCATCGCACGCTCGGTCTACCTGGCGCTCGCGACGACGCTTCTCTGCATGCTCCTCGGCATTCCGGTCGCCTGGTATATCGTCTGCCAATCGGCGGAGCGGCGGCGCATCCTGCTCTTCCTCGTCACGCTGCCGTTCTGGATCAACACGCTGATCCGCACCTATTGCTGGGTGCTGATCCTGCGCGATGAGGGGCTGCTCAACGGTGCGTTCAGGGCCGCCGGCGTCATCGCCACGCCTTTGCCGCTGCTCTACAATGACGGCTCGATCCTGCTGGGGCTGGTCTATACCTTCCTGCCCTTCATGGTGCTGCCGATCTATTCGACCTTGGAGCGCATCGATCCGCGCTTCATCGAGGCGGCGCATGATCTCTATGCCAGCCGCATTGCCGTCTATCGGCGGATCATCTGGCCGCTCGCCAAGCCCGGCGTGCTGGTCGGTGCCAGCCTGGTGTTTGCGCCGGCGCTCGGCTCGTTCCTGGCGCCCGACCTGCTCGGCGGCGGCAAGAAGCTTTTGATCGGCAGCCTGGTGCAGATGCAGTTCACCACGTCGCGCAACTGGCCGTTCGGCGCGGCGCTGTCCGTGCTCGTGACCATCGCCGTGCTGGCGATCTTTCTCAGCCGCTCGCGGCGGGCGGATCGGGAGGCGCTGGCATGAGCGCGGCAAAGCCCTTTACCTGGCGCTATACGCCGGGGCTCAGGCCGTTCACGGCGCTGATCCTGCTGTTTCTCTATGCGCCGCTGATCGTGCTGGTGATCTATTCGTTCAACGCCAACCGGCTGGTGACGGTGTGGACGGGCTTCAGCTTCAACTGGTTTCGCGTCGTCGCCGACAATGACGATATCCGCCGTGCAGCCTGGAACAGCGTCAGCATCGCCATTGTCGCGACGATCGCCTCGACCGCGATTGCCACGGCGGGCGCGCTGGCTTTGGAGCGCGGCGGGCTGCGGTTCGGTCGCGGTATCATGGCGGCCATGGTGGCGCTGCCGCTGATCGTGCCGGAAATCATTGTCGCCATCACCACGCTGATCTTCTTTTCGGCCATCGGCATGAAGAACGGGGTGATCAACCTGATGATCGCCCATACCGTCTTCTGCATCCCCTTCGCCATCCTGCCGATCCAGGCGCGGCTGAAGGATATGGGCGGGGTGCTCGAAGAGGCGGGGCGCGATCTCTATGCCAGCGAATGGCTGCTCTTTCGCCGCATCACGCTGCCGCTGCTGGCGCCGGCGATTGCCGCCGGTGCGCTGATGGCTTTCGTCGTGTCRCTCGATGATTTCCTCATCAGCCTGATGGTCTCCGGCGCCGGCTCCACGACGCTGCCGGTCTATGTCTACGGCATGATGCGCCTCGGCGTGACGCCGGAGGTCAATGCCATTTCCACCATTCTGCTTGCTGTGTCCGTGGTCTTCGTCGTCGCGGCACTGCTGCTCGGACGACGCAACAACGAGGAATAACCGGGTCTGATAACAAGAGGGAAGAACATGAAAAACATGAGGACATATCTCACCGCCAGCCTGTTTGGCCTGGCCATCGGCCTACCCGCGCTGGCGCATGCCGATGGCGGCGAACTGCATATCTACAATTGGACCGACTATACGTCGGAAGACATGATCAAGAAGTTCGAGAAGGAGACCGGCATCAAGGTCACCATCGACACCTATGATTCCAACGAGACGGCGCTTGCCAAGATCAGTTCGGGTGCCGCCGGCTATGACGTGATGATCATTTCCAACGATTTCGTGCCGATCTTCCAGAAGCAGGGCCTGCTGGAAGAGGTCGATGTCGCGTCGATGCCGAACTTCAAAAATCTCGACCCAAAATGGCAGAAGCGTCCCTGGGATCCGGATGGAAAATATTCGGTGCCGTGGGTCTGGGGCACGACCTCCTATTCGGTCGACACCGCCGTCTACAAGGGCCCGACCGACAGTCTGAAGGCGTTGTTCGAGCCTTCGGATGATCTCAAGGGCAAGATCGGCATGTTCGGCTCGCCGTCGGAAGTCATCTCGCTGGCGCTGCTCTATCTCGGCAAGGACCAGTGCAACACCAATCCCGCCGATCTCAAGCAGCTCAACGCATTGCTGCAGGCGCAAAAGCCTTTCGTGAAGGTCTATAACTCCGACGGCACGACCGAGCGGCAGGTGTCGGGCGAGACGGTCATGCATGAGCAGTGGTCGGGCAAGGGGCTGGCCTCGCGGCTGCAGAAGCCGACGATCAAATATGTTTTCGCCAAGGAAGGTGCGATCGGCTGGATGGACAATGTCGCGGTGCCGAAGGGCGCGCCGGATATCGACAACGCGAAGAAATTCCTCAACTTCCTGATGGACCCGGAAAATATCGCCTTGCAGCAGAAATCGACCGGCTATCAGAGCGCGGTCATGGGCTCCGACAAGTTTCTGCCGAAGGAGACCGGTGAATCGCCGGAATTCAATCCGCCGAAGGATTTGAAGATCGTGTTTGCCCCGGCCTGCGAGGAAAAGGCGACGCGGGCCTATGATCGGATTTGGACGGAGTTGCGGCAGTAAGACCCGTCCCGCGGTCGGCGCGGCGGCTGTAGTTTTAAGACCCTCTCTGGCCTGCCGGCCATCTCCCCCACAAGGGGGGAGAAGACTCGTGGCGCTCTCCCTGCCTCAATTGGGGCTCAGCGGAGCCGCGGGTTAAGCCCCTCCCCCTTGTGGGGGTCCGAAGGACGGGTCGAGACCAGTGGCTCGACCCCGTAAGTGGGGCGGGGTCTTTACCCCATATGCGATCGCCTACAGGCGGTCCGCCAATTTCACCAATACCACCCAAGGCCGCGCAAGCGGCCGAAGGCGGTCGAACCACAAGGACAGAGCCATGAACGAAGCCGTCAATCCCGCCACGCTCAAGGGCGTTGCCGCCCCGCCGCCGCCGGCGCATCTCCATGCCCTTGCGCCGCTGACGCCAGACGAGATCGCCAGCGCCGTGGCCGTAGTCAGGGCCGATGCCGCGCTCGGCAAGGACGTGCTGTTCGAGAATATCGATCTGCGCGAACCAACGCCCTCCGAATACCGCGCCTATCTCGACGGCGCCGCCCTGCCGCGCGAGGCGCGCGTCAATGTCAATCATCTCGATGTACCCGGCGTCTGGCAGCTGATCGTGTCGCTGGCCGACAAGACCATCGTGCGGCGCAAGCATTTCCCCAATGCCAAGGCCGCCTTCATGGTCGAGCAGATGGGCAGCGTCGAAGTCAATGTGAAGAAGGACCCGCGCTTCATCGAGGCCTGCCGCAGGCGCGGCATCACCGACATGACCGGCGTCATCGTCGATTCCTGGTCGGGCGGCAATTTCGGCCATCGGGAGGAAGAAGGGCGGCTGATCTCGCACACCTTCTCCTGGCTGCGCGTGGCGGAATTCGCCAATTATTATGCGCATCCGATCGAAGGCCTGAATGCCGTCATCGACGTCAAGACCGGCGAAGTGCTGCGCATCGACGACTATCCTGACCATCCGCCGATCCCGATGACGCGGCACGATTACGATCCGGAATTCCTGCCCGCGCCGCCGGCGCCGCAGAAGCCGATCAATGTCATGCAGCCGGAAGGCGTCAGCTTCACCATCAGGGATCACGCGATTTCCTGGGACAAGTGGACGCTCGCCATCGGCTTCACCCCGCGCGAAGGGCTGGTGCTGCACGATGTGCGCTATGACGGCCGTTCGATCGTCCGCCGTGCCTCCGTCGTCGAGCTGGTCGTGCCCTATGGCTCGCCGCTCTATGGCCATGCACGGCAGAACATTTTCGATGTCGGCGAATACGGTTTTGGCAAGCTCACCAATTCGCTGAAGCTGGGCTGCGACTGCCTCGGCCAGATCCAGTATCTCGATGCGCATGTCAACGGCATCAACGGCGAGGTCGTCACCATCGAGAAGGCCGTCTGCATCCATGAGGAAGACGACGGCATCCTGACCAAGCATTGGGATTTCCGCACCGGCCGCACCGTGCTGCATCGGGGCCGCAAGCTGGTGGTCTCCTCGATCTGCACCGTCGGCAATTATGAATATGCGCAATATTGGTACCTGACGCTCGCCGGCGAGATCGACTACGAGATGAAGGCGACCGGCATCGTCAACACCAATGCCTGCCATCCCGGCCAGCCGGACAAATATTCGACCGAAATCCAGCCGGGTCTCGGTTCGCCGATCCACCAGCACATCTTCTGTGCCCGCCTGGACATGGCGGTGGATGGCGGCGGCAACAGCGTCGTCGAAACCAATTCGCATATGGAGCCGGTGAGCCCGACCAACCCCTATGGCAATGCTTTCTATGCCGTCGACACGGTGTTGAAGACCGAACTGGAGGGTGCCCGCCGCGCCGATCTCTCGACCCATCGCAGCTGGAAGGTGATCAACCCGAATGTGACGAACCATGTCGGCAAGCCGGTGTCCTACAAACTGCATACGCCCAATTGCGTGACGCCGATGATCCAGGACGATGGCCCTTCGGGCATACGCTCCAACTTCATCCGCAATCACATCTGGGTGACGCCGTTCAACGAGGATGAACGCTATCCGGCCGGCGAATTCGTGCCGAATTCCGACGGCAAGGACGGGCTGGCGGAACTGATCAAGCAGGATCGGCCGATCGAGAACACCGATATCGTCGTCTGGCATTCGTTTGGGCTGCATCATGTGGTGCGGGCGGAGGATTTCCCGGTGCAGCCGTGCATTTCCTGCGGGTTTTCGCTGGTGCCGGCGGGGTTCTTTGCGGGGAATCCGGCGAACAACCGAGCGGTTGCGGTGAATGCGGCCAGCGTGCTGGCGGGGGATGGCTCTGGAGGGCATTGTTGTTYGTGACGGAGGTGTTGCGCGACGTGAGGCATTTCTCGGGTGAAAGGGTGAGCGGTGGGTGTGGCTAACCCCCTCTGCCCTGCCGGGCATCTCCCCCTCAAGGGGGGAGATTGGATGGGGCGCTCTGGCCGCTTCCTCTCCGCCGTCACATACCCAGTGCTCGACGCCTAATTGAGGCGGGAGTGAGCCTCTAGCCAATCTCCCCCCTTGAGGGGGAGATGTCCGGCAGGACAGAGGGGGGTGCCGCGGCCTCCGCGCATGCATTCACCCCACGCCGCACCAATCGTGGCGATGAAATTGCATTTATTCAGCCTTCGGCACATCAACGGCCGAAGCTCAGCCCATTTGTAACCATATGGTTACTAGCAACGCAAAACCGCCTGGGGCTGTCAACGACCGCCGTGATCGGCTAGTTGTCTGAACGAATGCAGCCGAATGGGCCGGCGAACACAGGGCCGAGGTGGATATGGACGAGGGGAAGACCGGGCGGGGACGCGGCAAGGCTGAGAGTGCCGGCGAGCCGAAGACGCGGCAGCGTGATCCCGAGCGGACGAGCCAGGCGATCCTGCAGGCGGCCACCAAGGAATTCGCCGAGCGCGGCTATGGCGGCGCGCGCATCGATGCCATTGCCGAGCGCGCCAATATCAACAAGCGCATGCTCTATCACTATTTCGGCGGCAAGGATGCACTCTATGTCGCCGTGCTCGAAGGCAGCTATGTGGCAATCCGCTCGGCCGAGCAGCGGCTTGATCTCTCGCATCGCGCGCCCAGGGAAGGCATGCGCGAACTGATTGTTTTCACATGGCAATATTTCCTCGATCATCCGGAATTCCTGGGCATTCTCGGCACCGAGAATCTCAACAAGGCGAAATTTCTCAAACGTTCGGCGCGGATTTTCGAACTGCATTCGCCGCTGGTGAACGAGATTTCCGGCCTGCTCGAACGCGGCGTCGCCTCCGGTGAATTCCGCGCCGGGCTCGACCCGGTGAAGATCTATATGAGCATCGCCTCGCTCGGCGCTTTCTTCCTCACCAATCGCTGGACGCTGTCGACGATCTTTCGTCGCAACCTCGCCGACAAGGCCGAACTGGATGCCTGGGGCCAGCACATCGTCGATGTGATTTTCGCCTATCTCAGGCCCTGATCGCAGCTTTCCAAAAAATCGGACTCTCGGTTCATTTGCCGGCTTCCCCTGCCTGTGGCATGGGTTGACAGTCGTCTTTTCGAGTGCCTATTATGTAACCATATGGTTATTTATGGGAGGCAAACGATGGCGGTGAAATCGATCGGCATCATCATGCACGGCATTACCGGTCGCATGGGTTACAATCAGCATCTGGTCCGTTCCATCCTGGCGATCCGCGACCAGGGCGGCATGATGCTTGCCAATGGCGATCGCCTGGTGCCCGATCCGATCCTGGTGGGCCGCAATGCCGACAAGATCGGCGAGATCGCCAAAAAACATGGCGTGGCCCGCACGACGACCGACCTCGATGCGGCACTGGCCAACCCTGATGACACGATCTTCTTCGATGCCGGCTCGACCCAGATGCGCGTCGGCCTGCTGAAGAAGGCGATTGCCGCGGGCAAGCATGTCTATTGCGAAAAGCCGATTTCCGAGACCTTGGATGAGGCGCTGTCGATCGCAGCGATCGCCGAAAAGGCCGGCGTCAAGAATGGCGTGGTGCAGGACAAGCTGTTCCTGCCCGGCCTCAGGAAGATCAAGTTGCTGCGCGATAGCGGCTTCTTCGGCAAGATCCTCTCGGTGCGTGGCGAGTTCGGCTACTGGGTGTTCGAGGGCGACTGGGGCGTCAAGGCGCAGCGGCCGTCATGGAATTACCGCAAGGCCGATGGCGGCGGCATGATCCTCGATATGCTGCCGCATTGGCGCTATGTGCTCGACAACCTGTTCGGCGAGGTCAAGGCGGTCAGCTGCTATGGCGCCACCCATATTCCGAGCCGCGTCGATGAAGCCGGCAAGGCCTACAAGGCCGACACCGACGACGCGGCCTATGCGACATTCGAGCTCGACGGCGGCGTCGTGGCGCAGATCAATTCGTCCTGGGCGGTGCGCGTGCGCCGCGACGATCTCGTTACCTTCCAGGTCGACGGCACGCATGGCTCTGCCGTTTGCGGGCTGATGAAATGCTGGACGCAGCACCGCGTCAACACGCCGAAGCCGGTGTGGAATCCCGACCAGGCGCAGCCGATCAATTTCTTCAACACTTGGGAAGAAGTCCCGGAAACGCAAGCGTTCGACAACGGCTTCAAGGTGCAGTGGGAAGATTTCCTGCGCCATGTCGTCGAGGATGCACCGTGGAAATTCACCCTGCGCGAAGGCGCCAAGGGCGTGCAGCTGGCCGAGCTGGCGCATAAGAGCTGGCAGGAGCGCCGCTGGGTCGACGTGCCGTCGCTCGCTGACGTTCCGGCACTGAAGGTGGCCTGAACCATGGGCCGCACGCTTCGCCTGCCCGTATCCGGCGGCACGATCACCGATTACCAGATCGCCAACTCGCCGATTCCTGTGCCGGAAAAGGCAGCCAATGGTCATGCGTTCAATCGCGTCGCCTATGCCGCTGCCCATATCGTCGTCGATCCCCTGGCCGACAACGATCCCTGGCTCGACCGGGCGATCGACTGGGAGCGGACGGTGGCGTTCCGCGAATATCTCTGGGATCTGGGGCTCGGCGTCGCCGAGGCCATGGACACCGCGCAGCGCGGCATGGGGCTTGATTGGGCCGGCGCGCAGGAGGTGATCCGGCATCTGCAATCGGCGGCGAAGAGCCACAAGCATGCGCGGATCGCCTATGGCGCCGGCACCGATCATCTGGCGCCCGGGGCGGGCGTCACGATCGACGATGTCATCGCCGCCTATGAGGAACAGGTGGCCTATGTCGAGAGCCAGGGCGGCCGCATCATCCTGATGGCGAGCCGGGCGCTGGCCGCGGCGGCGAAAAGCCCGGATGATTATGTGCGCGTCTATGACCGCATTCTCGGCCAGGTGAAGGAGCCGGTGATCATCCACTGGCTCGGCGACATGTTCGACCCGGCGCTCAAGGGCTATTGGGGCTCGGCCGACGAGATGGCGGCGATGCAGACGGCGGTGGCGATCATCAACGACAATGCCGCCAAGGTCGATGGCGTCAAGATCTCGCTGTTGTCAGCGGAAAAAGAGATCGTCATGCGCCGGCAGCTCGATCCACGGGTCAAAATGTATACCGGCGACGACTTCAACTATGCCGAATTGATCGCCGGCAACGACCAAGGCTATTCGCATGCGCTGCTCGGCATTTTCGATGCCATAGCGCCTGCCGCCAGCGCCAGCCTGCAGAAGCTGGCTGCCAATGATCTTGATGGCTTCCATGCCATCCTGGCGCCGACCGTGCCGCTGTCGCGGCATATCTTCAAGGCACCGACGCGGTTCTACAAGACCGGCGTGGTATTCCTCGCCTATCTCAACGGCTTCCAGGATCATTTCACCATGCTGGGCGGCCAGCAGAGCGCGCGCTCCATCGTGCATCTGGCGGAGCTTCTCCGCCTGGCGGACCAGGCACGGGTGCTGCGTGATCCGGACCTGGCGGCCGCACGGATGAAGACCATCCTCTCCACGGTCGGCGTGAGCTAAGGGGGAGGGCGGCATGGCAGTCGAAGGTCTCTCGATCAATCTCGCCACCACCCGCGGCCAATATGGGTTCGCCGAAGCGGTCGATGCCTGCTTGGCGCAGGATATCACTGCCATCTCGCCTTGGCGCGACCAGGTGCACAAGATCGGGCTGAAGGAAGCGGCGCGCATCGTCGATCTCAACAAGCTGCGCGTCACCGGCCATTGCCGTGGCGGCATGTTTCCGGCGGCCGACAAGGAAAAGCGCCAGGCGCAGATCGACGACAATCTGCTGGCCATCGAGGAAGCCGCCGCTCTGGGCGCCGATTGCCTCGTGCTGGTCGTCGGCGGCCTGCCCGAGGGATCGAAAAATATTTCCGCCGCCCGGCAGATGGTGGCGGACGGCATCGCGGCCATCCTCCCTGCCGCCAAAGCCGCGGGCGTGCCGCTCGCCATCGAGCCGCTGCATCCGATGTATGCGGCCGACCGGGCCTGCGTCAACACGCTCGAACAGGCGCTCGACATCTGCGACCTGCTGGGCGATGGCATCGGCGTGGCGGTTGATGTCTACCACGTCTGGTGGGACCCGAAGCTCGAAGAGCAGATCGCCCGCGCCGGGCGGGGAAAGCGCATCCTGGCGCACCACGTTTGCGACTGGCTGGTGCCGACCGTCGACCTGCTGCTCGACCGCGGCATGATGGGCGATGGCATCATCGACCTCAAGCATATCCGCGCCGAGATCGAGAAAGCCGGTTTTCTCGGCCATCAGGAGGTCGAGATCTTTTCCGCCAACAACTGGTGGAAGCGGCCGGGCGAGGAGGTGCTCGCGACCTGCGTCGAGCGCTTCCGGACAGTCTGCTGAGAGGAATTTGACCGAGGGGGTTTGCCCCCTCTGACATTGGAGGAGATGGACATGGCCTTTCATTCCTATAACCCGACCACCGGCGCCCTGATCGGCACCTATGAGGAGCATTCCGACGCCGAGGTAGCAGAGATCATTGCGCGCGCGCACGACACCTGGAAATCCTGGTCGGCCAGGCCGCTCGAAGAGCGCACGGCCTTTCTGATCAGGCTCGCCGAACTGCTCGAACAACGCGCCGAGGATTATGCGGCGCTGATCGTCTCGGAAATGGGCAAGCCGTTCGGCGAGGCCAAGGGCGAAGTGCTGAAATCGGCCTTCGGCGCCAGGCATTTTGCCACCGACGGGGTCAAATACATCGCCGACGAGCCGATCCCCGGCACGCCGTCGAAGATCATCTACCAGTCGATCGGGCCGATCTTCGGCGTCATGCCGTGGAACCTGCCGTTCTGGCAGGTGCTGCGCTTCTTCATTCCGGCGGCACTTGTCGGCAATACCGTGATCGTCAAGCATGCAGAAAGCGTGCTCGGCTGCGCGGCTGCGATCGAAAAGCTGGTCCTCGATGCCGGCGGCCCGGTCGGCCTTTACAACAATCTCGTGATCGACCGTAAACGGGCGCCTGCTGTCATCGCCGACCCGCGCATCGTCGCCGTCACCGTCACCGGCTCGACGCTGGCCGGCCGCACCGTGGCGCAGCAGGCCGGCTCGCTCGGCAAGAAAGTGGTGCTCGAACTCGGCGGCTCCGACCCGTTCATCGTCTTCTCCGATGCCGATTTCGACAAGGCGGTGCAGATGGCGGTGACCTCGCGCTATTCCAACAATGCGCAAAGCTGCATCGCAGCAAAACGCCTGTTCGTCGAGGAATCGATTGCCGAAAAGTTCACCCAGGCCTTCGTCGAGGCAGTGAAGAAAATCCCGGTCGGCGACCCGATGAAGCCGGAAACCAAGCTCGGCCCGCTGGCTCGCAGCGATATCCGCGACAACACCCAGCGCCAGGTGGACGAGGCGGTGAAGGCCGGCGCCAAGGTGCTGACCGGCGGCAAGAAAATGGAAGGGCCGGGCAATTTTTATGAGGCGACGGTGATTTCCGGCCTGCCGCATGACGCGCCAATCGCGCGGGAAGAGTTTTTCGGGCCAGTGGCGATGCTCTATACGTTCAGGAACGAGGACGAGGCGGTGCGGCTGGCCAATGACACGGATTATGGCCTGGGCGCGACGGTGTGGAGCGGCGATGCGGAGAAGGCCAATCGGGTGGCCGGCAAGCTCGAGGCGGGGGCGGTGTTCATCAATGATTTCGTGCGGTCGGATCCGCGCGCGCCGTTTGGGGGTGTGAAGGGGTCGGGGTTCGGGCGCGAGCTTGGTGGACTGGGGGCGCGGGAGCTGACGAATGCGAAATTGGTTTGGGGTGGGGTGTGAGGTTAAATAATAGAGCACGGTAGGCCCGGCTTGCTCCCTCTTCTCCCCTCGGGGAGAAGATGCCCGCAGGGCAGATGAGGGGGCTTCGCGGGTGGGACGTCCCCCTCATCCGGCGCTTCGCGCCACCTTCTCCCCGCTGGGGAGAAGAGGGAGGCCGCTGCGGCGCTTTTGCCAAACGCACCGCCTCAAGGGGCTTTCAACGGCCAGCTAAGCCCTTTCCTATGTGCTTCCATATATTCATCAAACGTGATGACGTCGCCGGTCGTGCCATGAACGAAAAATATCGCAGGACCGTCAAGCAGTGTGCCCTGAGGTGAGATGCGGTCCACACCGAATGACCAATGGTCAGGTTCGACGTCATCACGACCTCCAGCGTAAATTTCCAACCGCCAGCCGCGCAAGTCCAGCTTCGCGATATGGTCCTCGAGAAGCGCCCTTGCTTGCTCAAGCGATATTTTTGGCTTCCGGCGTTTCTCGAACTTCACCCCCAATTTCCCGCATTTTTGGCTTCGTCATCTTCTCGCTTTGACCGCTTACGCCAAAATCCTCACCCTCCAACCCCCTTCGCCGCCGCAATGACCTCATCGACCGACACCGGCGCAAAGCCGCAGGCGTCGACGCCGACATTGAAGCGGTTGCATTTCAGCTCGATCGGGGCATCCGGCAGGTTCGGATTGCGGAACTCTTTCGCATGGGTGTGGCAATGCAAGTGGATCGAGCCGCGAAAGCGCCCGTTCCAGTCCTCGATTGGATAGTGGAAGAGGACGAAGCGTGCGCCACCCGCCTTGAGCTCGTGATAATCGCGGACATCCGTGATCGAGCCCCCGGCGCCTTCGAGCTCAGAACGATCGTCATGATTGCCGATGAGCACGAATTTCTGGCCGTTGAGGCGCTCCATCCACGGCGTCACGGCTTTCCAGGCGACGTCACCGAGATGGTAGACGCAGTCGCCGGGTCCGACCTTGGCGTTCCAGCGTTCGACGAGCGTTTCGTTCATTTCCTCGACATCGGCGAACGGCCGGTTGGCGAGCTTGATGATGTTGGCATGGCCGAAATGGGTGCAGCCGGTGAAGAAGATCTGCATTGGTTTTTCTCTTGAAGGGTAGTGTGAAGGTTTGCGGCGGACCCGTCGAGGCCGCCGTCGGTGGCCACATCTCCCAAGGGCAGGACAGAAGTTGCGAACCATGGGTTCTGATGGCGAACGGATTGGATTGCACTTGCCGTTTTACGCAGCGAGCATTTTCTCCCAATCCCACTTGCGCAGCGTAATCGAGAGCGAAGGCTTCAAACCCTCCGTCAGCAGGAGCAGTATCTCGTCGCTATCATAGTGACCGCAGAACTCGTCGTCGCTATCACTCTCGTAAGTTTCGTCCCGTTTGAGGGCATGTTCCCCGGTGAACCTGGACAGGATGTTCTTGTTTTTCATTTTTGAGAGACGCTTGCCGTCTGCAAACCGAGCGTCTTCTGTCCAGATATAATATGCCCGGTAATCGCCATAATGGCCTGGATAGAGCCAGACCGTGTTGATCAAGCGGTCGCGTCCCGGGGGGAGGTGTAGCTCGGCGGTAGCGAAGCCGCTCGCGAGCGCGCCCTCCACAGCGCTGTAGCGAGTGAGCGGCGTAGCGGGTGGTCATCAATGTTTTTCCGGTAGGCTCGGGTTGTTCAAGCTCAAACCTGATGGAAAGACCACCGATGACCGATGACATGATGACCCTTCGCTCGCTTGTTGAGAATAGTGCTGATACCGATTTATTGCGCGAGATGATCGGCTTTACGGCCGAGAAGCTGATGGAACTGGAGATTGGCGCCAAAACGGGTGCTGCTTATGGC
>NZ_JBFUFK010000082.1:0-20260 GCF_056403475.1 Rhizobium sp. P2_G9
GTGCGGAACCGCCACAAAATCCCATTGATGGTGCGACGATCATCTACCCGTGGAACACCACGAGGCTTATTCGGCAACAAAGGCGCGATAATATTCCATTCCAAATCAGTCAGTTCATGGCGGCGACGGGTCATCATTAGGCTCCCAAATCAATGGCAGCCTTGAATCACCGTCAAACCCAAAGGGGAAGCCCGTTTATGAGTTTACGGCCTAGTCCGAAATTAAACCTTGATGTGCGAGATTTCTTGGCATAGGCGCGCGCTTCTTCGTTCATGGACTTAATAAAACCAGGATCGTGCTTCTCTATCGTCTCAAGAAGAAGATCTGGACGGTCTGTGTATTGATTGATTTGGGCAGCAATGTCCGCATATATGTTTGGAAGACCGCTGCCGTTTGCATCTCCGCCTCCCGGAGGAATGATCTCCGGAGGCGGTTTGGAAGCATTGTCTGCGTTAGGCTTCCCGCTAGAACTTCTTGGGTTTCGCATGGCGTCCGCGCTTTACTAATTCTTCGATCAAAGCTACATGAAGAACGCGCGGATAGTCTGCGATTTCCAATCCGAAAGTGTCTTCCGATAAAGTCTCCCATGCCTCACTGACGAGCGGTGGTTCGAGGGTAAAGCAGCGAGCGTATCTATGTTTGTTCGGGGCGCTATCCTTGGATCGGGTGGAGGTCCGGATAATCTCCCTTTTGGTCAATGAGCGTGACACTTGTTTGCCTCTTCTTTGCGCCGTCCTTCCCAACGCATAGGGGACAGGAAAGCTATTTCACACAATGTAGGCATTGCAAAGTTAATTTTCATGCAAGGTTAACGTCTCAGCCTTGCGTTTAACTGATTGTGCATGGTCGCGCTCCTGTTCTCGTTCATGGTGGGGACTAGGTGATGACGGATTGGATTGATTGCTAAAGATGATAATCAGTGTGAGCCCATTCTGACGCCGTTGCCTCAAATGAGCGTCAGCCCATCTTTCCGAGGTTATCGATCTTCTTCACGCCTCTCAGGCGGATCAGCAGATTGCGTGTCGCCCGCATCGGTGGATAGCAGATCCGCGACAGCGTCTTCGAGCGGAACAGCAGCGCGTTCATCCGGTTGAACCAGCCCTGGCCGGTGCCGAGCAGTGCCATGACCTGCAAGGCGTCCGCGCCATGGTAGCAGGTGTCGCCGAACTTGATCACCATGCCTTGGTCGAGATCAAGCTTCTTGTCCCGCACTTCCTGCAGGATCGGGTGATCGGTCTCTGTCCGCGCATCGACCAGGTTGAGGCTGCCGACCGCTTTGCGGATTCTCAGGCCCCGCGCCGCAACGGAGCAGATTGGGCAATCGCCGTCGTAGACGAACCAGACATCCCCGATTTTGCTGGCGAGTTGATCATTGGCTGATGGACTAGGCACGGGCCGCTCATTTTCGAAAGCGCGATGACGGGCAACTCCTATCGCAAGCGGCACAAACTTTCCACGGGAAGTTGGCCGTTTCTGCTTTTGTAATTGGACTTGCGAGCACCTGCCAATCCGTGCTTTTGATGAATTATGAACGTTTTTTATTCAAACTCGGTGATTGGCGTATTTTTGGGCATCTGCGCTGTGAAGGTGCAGCGCCGATGACCGCACGCCAGCGCATCATTCCCGTCCGCCGCGACTATAACCGCTGGGTCGCCAACCAGACGCTCGAGGATTATGCGCTGCGCTTCACCGCCAAGAGCGCACGGCAATATTCGCCGTCGCGGATTTCGCAGACGGCAATCGGGGCCATCTCGTTCCTGGCGCTGGAAGCCGTCGGTGGGGCGATCACGCTCTCCTATGGCACCACCAATGCCATTTTCGCCATCATCGCCGCCTCGATCCTCTTGCTCCTGATCGGTATTCCGATCAGCCGCTACGCCATCCGTCACGGCGTCGACATCGATCTGCTGACGCGGGGCGCCGGCTTTGGTTATCTCGGCTCGACGGTGACGTCGCTGATCTATGCGAGCTTCACCTTCATTCTCTTTGCCATCGAGGCGTCAATCATGACCGGGGCGCTGGAGCTGGTGTTCGGCATCCCGCTCTGGATCGGTTATATCGTCAGCGCCGTAGCGGTGATCCCGCTGGTGACCTATGGAGTGAGGATGATCTCGCGCTTCCAGCTGATCACCCAGCCGGTCTGGATCGTGCTCAATGTCTTGCCGTTCATCTTCATCGCCACGTCCGACTGGTCGAAAATCCAGTTCTGGCTCAGCTTTGCCGGCCGGGGGCACCAGTCGGGCGAGCTCGGCACGATCGCGCCCTTCGATCTTGCCATGTTCGGCGCCGCCTCTGCGGTGATTCTCGCGCTGATGGCGCAGATCGGCGAGCAGGTCGACTTCCTGCGCTTCCTGCCGGCCGACCATAAGCCGGCGAACGGGTGGCAGCGGTTGGCGCGCTTCCTCGCTGGCCCCGGCTGGGTGGTGGTCGGGGCACCGAAACTGCTGGCCGGCTCCTTCCTCGTCGTGCTGGCGCTGAGCTCCGGCATCCCGGTAAGCCAGGCAGCCGATCCGGCACATATGTATGTCACCGCCTTCGGCTATATGGTGCCGAACCGGACGCTGGCGCTGGTGCTGACAGCGGCCTTCGTCGTCGTCTCGCAGCTCAAGATCAATGTGATGAACGCCTATGCTGGGTCGCTTGCCTGGTCGAATTTCTTCTCGCGGCTGACGCATAGCCATCCGGGCCGCGTCGTCTGGCTGTTCTTCAACGTGGCGATCGCGCTGCTCTTGATGGAGCTCGGCATCTACAAGCTGCTGGAGGAGACGCTTGGCGTGTTCTCGATCGTCGCTTCTGCCTGGCTCTGCGCCGTCTCCGCCGACCTCTTCATCAACAAGCCGCTGGGGCTGGCGCCACCCGGCATCGAGTTCAAGCGCGCCCATCTCTACGACATCAACCCGGTTGGTTTCGGCGGCATGGCGCTCACCGCGGCGGTGGCGCTTTCGGCGCATTTCGGCCTGTTCGGCGACTATGCCGCATCGCTCGCCATCTATCTGGTGCCGATCCTTGCCTTCACCACGGTGCCAGCACTGGCCTGGGCGACGAAAGGCAAATTCTACCTAGCCCGCAAGCCGCGGCATCAGTGGAAGACCCTTGCCTCGATCACTTGCTCGATCTGCGAGCACCCGTTCGAGCCGGAGGACATGGCCTGGTGCCCTGCCTATGCGGCGCCGATCTGCTCGCTTTGCTGTTCGCTCGACAGCCGCTGCCACGATCTCTGCAAACCCAAGGCCCGGCTGCAATACCAGGCGACCGAAGTGGCCCGCACCTTCATGCCGGAGGCGGTGATCGAAAAGCTCGGCACACGCATTGGCCGCTATGCGATGATCACCACCGGCGCGCTGTTCAGCATCGGCGCCATTCTCTGGATGATCGCGCTGAGGGCCGGCCATGCCTCGCCGCAGACGGCGTCAGTGGTCAACGCCACGGCGCTGCTGGTGTTCTTCGTCTTCGCCGTGATGACCGGTATCGCCACATGGTTCTTCGTGCTGGCGCATGACAGCCGTGTCGTTGCCGAAGAGGAAAGCTCGCGGCAGAACACGCTACTGCTCAAGGAAATCGCTGCCCACAAGAAGACGGATGCGGCGCTGCAGCACGCCAAGGAGACGGCCGAGGCCGCCAACCGCGCCAAGAGCCGCTATGTCGTCGGGCTGACGCATGAACTGAGAACACCGCTCAACGCCGTGCTCGGCTATGCGCAACTGCTCGAACGCGACGAGGCGATCCCAGACGCCAAGCGCTCGGCGATCAAGGTGATCAAGCGCAGTGCCGACCACTTGTCGGGCCTGATCGACGGCCTGCTCGACATTTCCCGCATCGAGGCGGGGCGGCTGCAGGTCTATTCGAACGAGATCAACATGGTGGATTTCCTCGACCAGATCAGCGGGATGATCCGGCCGCAGGCCGAAGCCAAGGGTCTGAGCTTCACCCTGTCGCGCGACCCGGCGCTGCCGGCCTATGTCCGCACCGACGAGCGGCGGCTCAAGCAGATCCTCGTCAACCTGCTCTCCAACGCAGTGAAATACACGTCAGAGGGACATGTCGAAGTGGAGATCGGCTACCGCAACCAGGTCGCGACCTTCACCATCCGCGACACCGGCTCCGGCATTCCGGCCGACGACTTGCCGGTGATTTTCGAGCCGTTCCAGCGCGGCTCCGGCGAACAGTCGAAACTGGCGCCGGGTCTTGGCCTCGGGCTTACCATCACCCGGCTGCTCACCCAGACGCTCGGCGGTGAGATCACGGTGGAAAGCACACCGGGCGAGGGGACAACGTTTCGCGTGCGGCTGATGCTCTACCGGCTGCATCGGCCGGCGGCGGCGACCGATCGCAAGATTCTCACCTATACCGGCTCGCGCCGGACGATCATGGTGGTCGACGACAATGAGGAACATCGCGAACTGATGCGCGAGGCGCTGGCGCCACTGGATTTTGTCGTCCTGACCGCCACGTCCGGTCCGGAATGCCTGGCGCTGATCGAAGGTATCAGGCCCGACATCTATCTCGTCGACATTTCCATGCCTGTGATGAACGGCTGGGAGCTGACGGCCAAGCTGCGCGAGATTGGCCAGACGGCGCCGATCCTGATGCTGTCGGCCAATATCGGCGACGGCGCGGCCGGCATTCCGGCCGGCGGCGACCACAACGACCTGATTGCCAAGCCGGTGGATTTCCGCCAATTGCATGACAGGCTCGCCTCGTGGCTGGGGCTCGACTGGGTCTATGCCCTGGCTGTGCCGGAAAATGGTGTCAAGGCCGCACCGGAGATGAGAAGCCCCGGCGGCAGCCATCTGCAGGAACTCATCCGGCTCGGCGAGATCGGCTATGTGCGTGGTATCGAAGCCAAGCTTAGCGCCCTTGCGAAAGAAGGCGAAAACCGGCATTTCACCGAGGTGATGACAGCCCATATCAAAGCCTTCAATATCGACGCCTATCTGGCCGACCTGCGCAAGCTCGAACGCGAGGAGAGCCTGTCATGAACGCCGCCCAGCAGGAACCGCGCGACATCATCCTCCTGGTCGATGACAGCCCGGATTCGCTTTCCTTCCTCACCGATGCGCTGGAGCAATCCGGCTATTCGGTGCTGATCGCCACGTCCGGCGCCTCGGCGCTTTCCATCGTCGACCGGATCACGCCCGACCTCATCCTGCTCGACGCGGTGATGCCGGCGATGGACGGTTTCGAAACCTGCCAGCGGCTCAAGGCATCGGCGGGTGTGGCGCAGGTGCCGGTGATCTTCATGACCGGGCTGACCGAGACCGAACATGTTGTGCGGGCGCTGGAATCGGGCGGTGTCGACTATCTGACCAAGCCGATCAATGTCGACGAGCTTCGGGCGCGCATCCGCGTGCACCTTTCCAATGCGCGCTCGGCGCAGAGTGCCCGCGTGGCGCTCGACGCCGCCGGCCGGCATCTGCTTGCGGTGCGCGGCAATGGCAAGATCCTGTGGTCGACACCGCAGGCGACGCGGCTGATCAATGCCGCCACCGGCAGCGACGAGGGCCTTGACCTCGTGGCGGGGCGCATCCTCGCCTGGATGGGCGAGCATAAGACCGGCGCCGGCCCGCGCGATCCGGGCTTCACTGTCGACACCGGCGGCGAGGCGACTCTCGCGCTCTCCTTCCTCGGCTCGATCGGCCAGGACGAGCACCTGTTTCGCCTCACCAGCCAGACGCAGGCGAGCGACGGCGAACGGCTGCGCCAGCATTTTGGCCTGACGGCGCGGGAGGCCGACGTGCTGCTCTGGATCGCCAAGGGTAAATCCAACCGCGACATCGGCGAGATTCTTGGGCTCTCGGCGCGGACGGTCAACAAACATCTCGAGCAGATCTATGTGAAGCTCGGGGTGGAGAACCGCGCCTCGGCGGCGGTGAAGGCGGCGAATGTGTTGATGCAGGGATAAACCGCACGCGTTGGCTGACGGACAGGCTTCCACCGAAAAAAAATACTTGATTTTTTGACAGAGTAACGTACATAAATCCGTACGTTCTGGCGCGAGGATGTATTTAGATGGCCCATGTCCGTTTGACGGAGTTTCGGCAGAATATCGCGACCTATTACGATGCCGTCATAGAATCGCGCGCTCCTTTGCATGTGACACGCCAGGGTGCGGAGTCTGTGGTGGTCATAGCCGAAGAGGAGTTCGAAAGCATGCAGGAAACACTGCATCTGCTCTCTACTCCCGCTAATGCGCGCCGGCTCCGTGAAAGCCTTGATCAGCTTCGCCAGGGGGAATTGATAGAAAAAGACCCAACGCTCTGACATGAAGTTGGTGTGGACTCCAAACGCCTGGGAAGAATACGAGTTCTGGCAACAGAACGACATGAACATGGTCGCAAAGATCAACGACCTGATCAGAAACGCGAAAAGAGCGCCTTTTGTCGGATTGGGCAAACCTGAACCGTTGAAAGGCGACCTCGCTGGGTTTTGGTCCCGGCGTATCACGGGTGACCACAGGCTCGTTTACCGCGTTTCGGGGGCTGGGGCCGCGCAGCAGCTTGAGGTAATCCAGTGTCGGTTTCACTATGAAAAGTGATCTGTGGGTCTTCGGCATCAGTCGTGCTATAACCGTTCTTCAAAGAGCCGCCGGGGGCGCTTATGGACATGCAAACGATCACTGCTTCCGAATTCCGCGCCAAGTATTTCGACATTCTCGATCGTCTTGAGCGAAACGAGATTGGTCGCCTGGTGGTCACCAAGCGGGGCAGGCCGGTCGCTGTGCTCATGCCGCCTGAGAGTCGGGAAGATGCGATCCGAAATATCCATGGCTTCATGCGTGGATCGGTGATTATCCCAAACGGGTTCGATCTGACGGCGCCAATTTTCGAGCAGAATTTCGAAGCTCCCGATACGCGCGGACTGTAAACAAGCATCCTGGGCAAATCTATGTGAAGCTCGATGTCGAGAACAAGGCTCGGCGGCTAGTGGTCCTAATGCAGGGGGGGACGAAGGATCCTTCGAGGCTTTTCCGACTACGTCGAAAAATGCCTCAGGGTGAGGGGAGTTTGTGGCATCCGCGGCGCTCCAATCTCCCCCTCATCCTGAGTTCCCAATGCCGCGAAGCGGCGTCGGCCTCGAAGGATCATCCCCGAACGCTCTACTGTAATTTCAGGCAATCTTTCCCGCCCAAACCGCAGAAGTTCTAAGTTTCGTCAACACTCTTTTAACCATAATAGAGTCTTACTGGTTTCACTCAGATTTTGTGCACTGCACGCCTTCGTTTCACCAAATTTGGCGTAAAGAAGGCTTGTTATTGGAGCTTTTACGATCGGTCGAGGCCAAAGGCTGCAAAACCAGCTGATTAGCGACGGACTAAAATGAACGCCGCCCGGCTTGGTTGCGATCAAGGCGGGTGTTTGGATTCGGGGACTAGGACAATATGGAATTTGCCAATCTGACTGTGGCTGCCTCCGACACCGGCCTCTGGTCGATGTTCGCGCAGGCGGCAACGCAGGTCACGGACCTGCCCGCCGCGAGTGCGGATGTGAGCCTGCTGTCGCTGTTCTTGCAGGCGAGTATCGTCGTCAAGCTGGTCATGCTGGGCCTGATCGGTGCTTCCGTATGGACCTGGGCCATGGTGGTCGACAAGGTCGTCTCCTATGCCCGCGCCCGCAAGCAGTTCGACAGTTTCGAACAGATTTTCTGGTCCGGCCAGTCGCTGGAGGAGCTCTACCGGACGCTCTCCGAACGCCAGACAACCGGCATGGCGGCAATCTTCGTTTCGGCCATGCGCGAATGGAAGAAATCCTTCGAGCGCGGCGCCCGTTCGCCGATCGGCCTGCAGATGCGCATCGACCGCGCCATGGATGTGTCGCTGGCGCGTGAATCGGAAACGCTCGAAGCGCGGCTTGCCTCGCTGGCGACGATCGGTTCGGCGGCCCCGTTCATCGGTCTCTTCGGCACCGTCATCGGTATCATGACGTCGTTCCAGGGCATTGCCGCGTCGAAATCCACCAATCTCGCGGTCGTCGCACCCGGTATTGCCGAAGCGCTGCTCGCCACCGCCATCGGCCTCGTTGCCGCTATCCCGGCGGTTATCGCCTACAACAAGTTTTCCGGCGATGCCGGCAAGCTGGTCGCCCGCATGGAAGCCTTCGCGGACGAATTCTCCGCCATACTCTCGCGCCAGATTGATGAGAGACTGCAGCCACGCCAGGCGGCACAGTAAGAGCAGGGGGCGTTTGAGATGGGTATGTCGGCAGGGGCACAGGCAGGGTCAGGCGGCGGACGTGGCCGGCGCAGGGGCGGCAGCAAGCGTGCACCGATGAGCGAGATCAACGTCACGCCGATGGTCGACGTCATGCTGGTGCTGCTGATCATCTTCATGGTCGCGGCACCCTTGATGACCACGGGCGTGCCGATCGATTTGCCCGAGACCAAGGCCAAGGAATTGAACTCGGACACCAAGCCGATCACCGTTTCCATCAAGAAGACCGGTGAGATCTATATGGGCGACGAGACCGAGGCGGCGGTGCCGATCGAAGAGCTTGAGCCCAAGCTGACAGCGATCGCCAAGGCCGGCGCCGATCAGCGGATTTTCGTGCGTGCCGATGCCGGCACCGAATACGGCGCTGTCATGAATGTCATGGGTCGCATCCAGCACGCTGGTTACAAGAATATCGGGCTTGTCACCCAGCCGGAAAAGTAGGCTCTGAGTAGAGAAGGCGATGAAGGGTAGCGTTATCACATCGATCGTGCTGCACGGGCTTGTGCTTGCCTGGCTGCTGATCTCGCTCGGCGCGGCCACCCCATTGGAGGTGACCGCCGGCGAAGCGCTGCCTGTCGAACTGGTCACCGATACGAGCCAGCTGCAGCAGGGCGACAAGCAGGCGCCGAAGAAGGAAGAGGCGTCCAAGGAAAAGACGACACGCGAGGCCAAGGTCGAAAACGCGCTCAACAGCGGCGACAATGACTTCGACCTGAAGAGCGTGCCGACGCCGATGGACAAGCCCTCCAATGTCGAGAAGGCGGCGGCGGCCGAAAAGACCGACGATGTCGCCCAGCACGACACCGAGGAACAGAAATCCACCGATAACGTCAAGGAAGACACGGCCGTCGATCCCAGCACCGACGACACTGCCGACAGCACGCCGGCCGCCGATGTCACGCCCGAGCCGCGCCCGGATGTGAAGAAGGCAGAGGACAAGCCGGTCGAGGAGGCCAAGCTGGAGCCGACGCCGGACGACGTGCCGGTGCCGGTGGAACGCCCGAAGGTCGAGGAAAAGAAGACCGAAGAGAAGAAGGACGAGCCGAAGAAGACCGAGGAAAAGAAGCAGGAGAAGAAAGAGGTCACCGAGGCCAAGTCCGACAAGGACAAGAAGGCGAAGAAGGACAAGGAAAACAAGAAGGCCAAGAAGACGACGACCAACAAGGACGCCGACTTCAAGTCCAAGGAAACCGAGATCGCCGAGCTTCTCAACAAGGTCGACAACAATCCGGGCGGCGCGCGCCGCAGCACCAAGGACAAGGCGCTGGGTGCGGAGACCACCAATAGTACAGCGGCAAAACTGTCGCCGAGCGAGATGGATGCGCTCAAGGGCATGATCGAGAAGAACTGGTCGATCATGCCGGGCACCGAGACCAATGGCGTGATGATCACCGTCAAGTTTCACCTCGACGAAAACGGCCAGGTCGTCGGCGATCCCGAGGTCAAGGGCACTGGCGGCGATGCAGATTCGTTGCAGGTGCTTGAAGGCGGTGCCGTGCGCGCGGTGATGCGGTCCGCGCCCTTCGACCAACTGCCCAAGGACAAGTACGACACGTGGAAGGTCGTTACCGTCAATTTCACACCCAGTGACATGATGTGACCGGAATCACACCCTAGCGGGGATGTCACCCGCAAAAAACCAGAACAAGTAGGCTGAAAGGCTGATAGAGGATGATGAAACACCCGATTCTCAAGGCATTGATCGTGATGGCCGGCCTTCTAGCCGTCGCCGCGATGCCGGCGCGCGCCGACGTGACAATCGATATCCGCAAAGGCAATGTCGAACCCTTGCCGATCGCCATCACAGACCTGCAATCGAGCGGCCAGCTCGGCCAGCAAGTGTCGCAGGTGATCACCGCCGACCTGCAGCATTCTGGGCTGTTCAAGACGATCGACAAGCAGGCCTTCATCCAGAAGATCACCGATCCCAATGCCGTGCCGCGCTTCGACGACTGGAAGTCGATCAAGGCGCAGGCGCTGATCACCGGCCGCGTGACCCAGGAAGGTGACGGCCGCCTGCGCGCCGAGTTCCGCCTGTGGGACACCTATGGCGGCAAGCAGCTGATCGGCCAGCAGTTCTTCACCCGGCCGGAAAACTGGCGCCGCGTCGCCCATATCATCGCCGACGCCGTCTATGAGAAGCTGACCGGCGAAAAGGGCTATTTCGACACCCGCGTCGTCTTCGTCTCGGAAAACGGCCCGAAGACCGACCGTGTCCGCCAACTGGCGATCATGGACCAGGACGGCGCCAATGTCCGCATCCTGACCAAGTCCAAGGCGATCGTGCTGACGCCGCGGTTTTCGCCGAACCAGCAGGAAATCACCTATATGTCGTTTGAGGGCGACAATCCGCGTGTCTATCTGCTGCAGCTCGAAACCGGGCAGCGCGAAGTCGTGGGCAATTTCCCCGGCATGACCTTTTCGCCGCGTTTTTCACCCGATGGCCAGCGGGTGATCATGAGCCTGCAGGAAAAGGGCAATGCCAATATCTATACAATGGACCTGCGCTCGCGCACCACGACGCGGCTCACCGCGACGCAAGCGATCGACACCTCGCCCTCCTATTCGCCTGACGGCACGCAGATCGTCTTCGAAAGCGACCGCGGCGGCCGCCAGCAGCTCTATGTGATGAATGCCGATGGCTCCAACCAGCACCGCATCTCCTTCGGCGACGGTTCCTATTCGACGCCGGTCTGGTCGCCGAAGGGCGATACGATCGCCTTTACCAAGCAGGCGGGCGGCAAGTTCTCGATCGGCGTGATGAAGCCCGATGGCTCCGGCGAACGCCTGCTCACCACCGGCTTTCACAATGAAGGCCCGACCTGGGCGCCCAATGGCCGCGTCATCATGTTCTTCCGCCAGGCGGCTGGTTCAGGCGGCCCGTCGCTCTTCTCGATCGATCTGACGGGCTATAACGAACAGCGGATCCCGACCCCGGCTTTCGCCTCGGACCCGGCCTGGTCGCCACTTCTGGAGTAGCGGCGACGCCGGAAATTGTGCCGATTCGGTGCGATTTCCGGTTTGTTAACCATGAATGTTGAATCAGGGTTAACCCCATCGGGTTAGAGTCTGGAAACCGTAAATATTAAGAACTAGGAGCAGGCCATGAGCCATACAACAACTTACCAGCCCGGCCGTATGGCAAAGATTGCGCGCAATCCCTTCGTGATCGCGCTCGTCGCGGGCCTTGCGCTGGCAAGCTGCGCCAAGAACAAGAAGCTGAACGATCCGAGCGATCTCGGCCTCAACACCAATGGCGCGACGCCGGGCTCGCCGCAGGATTTCACCATCAATGTCGGCGACCGCATCTTCTTCGACACCGATTCCTCTTCGATCCGTGCCGATGCGGCCCAGACGCTCGCCAAGCAGGCGCAGTGGCTCGGCAAATATCCGAACTATGCGATCACCGTCGAAGGCCATTCCGACGAACGCGGCACGCGCGAATATAACCTGGCGCTCGGCGCCCGCCGCGCCGAAGCCACCCGCGACTATCTCGCCGCCCAGGGTGTCCCGAGCAACCGCATGAAGACGATCTCCTACGGCAAGGAAAAGCCGGTCGCCACCTGCGACGAGGATTCCTGCTGGTCGCAGAACCGCCGCGGCGTGACCGTGCTGCGCGGCGGCCCGGCCGGCTGATTGCCGATCTGAGATCGGGGACGATTCAAAGCAGCCTGCGAGGGGATCGCAGGCTGCTTTGCTGTTTTGGGGCTTGCAGCGCATTTCCTCTCATGCACCCCCAGCTTTTTCTCCCCACTGCGGCCTGCCGTCCCTCCGGCACCTTACTTTGGCCTGACTCTGTTGCTTTTTTGCCGCAAAATTGAAATGAGTGCCGTGTTGCGCCGCTTCGCGCAAATTTCTTGGATGAATGGATGGGATCAATGAGAACAAAGGTCATGGTCGGCATGCTCGCGCTCGCCGGCACTGCGCTGTGGGCGTCTCCGTCGGGTGCGTTCACGCTCGACTTTCTGACCGGCAAGCATGTCAAGCAACAGGCGCCGATTGTGTTGGCGCAGTCGAGCGATGCCGAAATGCAGGTGCAGCAATTGCAAGAGCAGGTGCGGGCGCTCAACGGCAAGATCGAGGATATGAGCTACCAGCTGCTGCAGATGCAGGAACAGCTGCGCAAGGCACAGGAAGACAACGAATTCCGCTTCCAGCAGCTCGAAAAGGGCGGCAAGAAAAAGGCGGAAATCCAGCCGACCAACCAGAACAGTGACACAGCCAATGCTTCCGGCGACCAAACGCCGGGAGCAGACAAGAACAATGGCCAGAGCGATGATACCGCGACGCTCGACCAGCCGGCCGACAACAACAATACGGCGGACAACGGCACCGGCAATCCGCCTGTCGATCTCGGCGATCTGAAGATCGACAAGAGCGGCAATCTCGTCGGCGCCGACAAGAACCAGAACCCGGACAGCGTCAACACGACCAACCTGCCGCCGCCCGACACGACCACCGAGAACCAGACAGCGTCACTCGAAACCGGCAATGACCCGGACTACAATGCCGCCTACCAGCAGATCCTGTCTGGTGACTATGCCGGTGCAGAAAGCAGCTTTGCGGCCTATATCCAGGCGCATCCGGATGCCAAGAAGGCGTCGGACGCGCATTTCTGGCTCGGCGAGGCGCAATATTCTCAGGGCAAGTTCACCGATGCCGCCAAGACTTTCCTGGAAGGTTACAAGGCCTACGGAAAATCACCCAAGGCGCCGGACATGCTGCTGAAGCTCGCCATGTCGCTCGCCAAGCTCGACAGCAAGGATACCGCCTGCGCGACGCTGCGCGAAGTGCCGAAAGCCTATCCGAAAGCCTCGCGGTCGATCATCACCAAGGTTGCGAGCGAGCAGAAGCGGCTTGCCTGCTGACATGGCCGAGCCGCTTCCCGGCCGGCCTGCTCCGCAATCCGTGTCGAGCAAGGCCCTGCCTGTCGAGGCGGCGCGCGAATTTCTGGGCGGCCTGAAAAGGCCCTGCCGCCTGCTCGTCGCCTATTCCGGCGGCGGTGATTCCACCGGCCTGCTCGCGGCTCTTGCCGCCGTGGCGAAGGCCGAACCGAGTGTCTCGCTGATCGCCGCCACCGTCGATCACCGCTTGAGACCCGGCTCGACGGAAGAAGCGCATGCCGCCGGTGTGTTGTGCGAAAAACTTTCCATTCCTCATCATGTACTGACCTGGCAGGGTGACAAGCCGCAATCCGGCATCCAGGCCGCTGCGCGCGAGGCGCGGTATCGGCTGCTTGGGGGTTTGGCGCAGGAGATCGGCGCCGATCTGATCGTGACGGCGCATACAGGTGATGACCAAGCCGAGACGATGGCGATGCGGCGGAGGCGCAATCCGGAGGCGGAGGCCGGGATTTCGGATGCGGTGCTTTATGATCGCCACGTGTGGGTTTTGCGGCCGTTTTTGGGGGTAGGGCGTCAGGAGATTCGGGATTATCTGGTTGAGCGCGGCATTGGCTGGGTTGATGATCCCAGCAATGAGAATGAGATTTTCGAGCGGGTCAGGGTGCGCAAGGCGTTGTCGCAAGGCGCTGGCGTGAGGGATACCCCCCTGTGTCCTGCCGGACATCTCCCCCTCAAGGGGGGAGATTGGCAAGGGGCGCGCTCCCCGCTCCAAACGAACGTCGCCATCGATACAACGGCAGAGAAAGGCGAGACGGCGCCCCATCCAATCTCCCCCCTTGAGGGGGAGATGCCCGGCAGGGCAGAGGGGGGTGGGCCACTTGCCTGCAGCACGGAAGAAGCGGCTGCTAGCTTCCTACTTGCTGACGTCACAATCCGCAGCATCCTGGTCGCCGCCGTCGACCTCACTGACTATTCGCCTGAAAACCCCGCACATCTCACCGCCATCCGCCATCTCGCGGCTATGCTGGGCGGACGGACATATCTTGGCGGGCAAGCGACGGGAGCGTGGATCGCGCAATTCCTCGCGGCACCCGACGAAAAGCGCCTGACGGCCGAGCGCGTAGTCTTCGACAAGCGCCGGCAGTCGCTTTATCTGACGCGCGAGCGCCGGTCGCTGCCTGACATGGTCATCGCTGCGCGGAGCACCATGGTCTGGGACAATCGTTTCCGCATCCGCAACGCTGGCGACGCGCCCGTCCGGATCGGTGTCAGGGGAGAGGAACAAGGGGAGGCGATCCTCACCTCCTTGCTTTCACCAGACCTTCCGGCCGGCGTCCGTCAGCGAGCATTGGCGGTCGAACCCGTTATTCTTTCCGGGCCATCCGAGAGCGTCCGCATCGAGCCAGTCATTACCCATTTCGACCGGTTTTTGCCGTTGCGCCTGCTACCGGTGGCCAACGCTCTTGCTTTCCTCTTCGGATTGGATCATTTTCCCGGATTACCAACAAGGTGACGTCAAAGTTTGCTATTGCCGAGATACTTGGCAAGACGGTGGGTCGCTCCTATCTTACACCTTGAAAAGGCCGACATCGGGAGGTATCCGTCGGTTCAAACTATCCGGTGAGGTCAATGAACCCGAATTTCAGAAATATCGCCCTCTGGGCCATTATCGCCGTCCTGCTGGTCGCGCTGTTCAGCATGTTCCAGACCCAGGGCGAGCGCGTCAGCTCCTCCGACATCCCGTATTCGGATTTCGTCAAGGCGGTTGATTCCGGCAGGGTGCGTCAGGTGGATATTACCGGCAATCGTGCACGCGGCCAATATGCCGACACAGGTTCCGTCTTCCAGACCTATCTGCCCGTCGTCGACAGCAACCTTATGAACAAGCTGCAGGACAAGAATGTCATGGTGATCGCCCATCCGGAGACGGATGGTTCGTCGAGCATTTTCGGCTACCTGATCAACCTGCTGCCGATCCTGTTGATCATCGGCGTGTGGCTGTTCCTGATGCGGCAGATGCAGGGCGGCTCGCGCGGCGCCATGGGCTTTGGCAAGTCCAAGGCCAAGCTTTTGACGGAAGCGCATGGCCGCGTCACCTTTGACGACGTCGCCGGCGTCGACGAAGCCAAATCCGACCTTGAAGAGATCGTCGAATTCCTGCGCGACCCGCAGAAATTCCAGCGGCTCGGTGGCCGCATCCCGCGCGGCGTGCTGCTCGTCGGCCCGCCCGGTACCGGTAAGACGCTGCTTGCCCGCGCCATTGCCGGCGAAGCCAATGTGCCGTTCTTCACCATTTCCGGTTCGGACTTCGTTGAAATGTTTGTCGGTGTTGGCGCCTCCCGCGTCCGCGACATGTTCGACCAGGCGAAGAAGAACGCGCCCTGCATCATCTTCATCGACGAAATCGATGCGGTCGGCCGTCATCGCGGCGCCGGTCTCGGTGGCGGCAATGACGAGCGCGAGCAGACGCTCAACCAGTTGCTGGTCGAGATGGACGGCTTTGAAGCCAATGAAGGCATCATCCTGATCGCCGCGACCAACCGCCCCGATGTTCTCGACCCGGCGCTGCTGCGTCCCGGCCGCTTCGACCGCCAGGTCGTCGTGCCGAACCCGGACATTGTCGGCCGCGAGAAGATTCTCAAGGTGCATGCCCGCAACGTGCCGCTCGCACCGAATGTCGATCTCAAGGTTCTCGCCCGCGGCACGCCCGGTTTCTCCGGCGCCGACCTGATGAACCTTGTCAACGAGGCAGCGCTGATGGCGGCGCGGCGCAACAAGCGTCTCGTCACCATGGCCGAATTCGAAGACGCCAAGGACAAGGTGATGATGGGTGCCGAACGCCGCTCGTCCGCCATGACCCAGGAAGAGAAGAAGCTGACCGCCTATCACGAAGCTGGTCACGCAATCCTGGCTCTCAACGTGGCGTTGGCTGACCCGGTGCACAAGGCGACGATCATTCCACGCGGTCGTGCGCTCGGCATGGTCATGCAGCTGCCCGAAGGCGATCGCTATTCGATGAGCTATTTGTGGATGATCTCCCGGCTCGCCATCATGATGGGTGGACGTGTCGCCGAGGAACTGACCTTCGGCAAGGAGAACATCACCTCCGGCGCCTCGTCCGACATCCAGCAGGCGACGAAACTCGCCCGCGCCATGGTTACCCAATGGGGTTTCTCCGACCAGCTCGGACAGGTCATGTATGGTGAAAACCAGCAGGAAGTCTTTCTCGGCCATTCGGTGACCCAGTCGAAGAACATTTCGGAATCGACGGCGCAGAAGATCGACAACGAAGTGCGCCGCCTGATCGACGAAGCCTATGAGAGCGCCCGCAAGATCCTGACTGAGCACCACGACGGTTTCGTCACGCTGGCCGAAGGCCTGCTCGAATATGAAACGCTGTCCGGCGACGAGATCAAGGCGTTGATCAGGGGCGAAAAGCCTTCGCGCGATCTCGGCGATGACACGCCGACCAGCCGCGGTTCCTCGGTGCCGAAGACCGGTTCCAAGAAGGACGGGCAGGCGGAAAACGAAGGCGGTTTCGAGCCGCAGCCGCAGTAATAGCTGAGATCATTGGCGAGATCGGAGCCCGGGCCAAAAGCTCGGGCTTTTGCTTGTTCGGTGGGGTTGCGACGAATGTCCTCTCCCCTCCACCGAGAAGAGTGACGAGCGAATGCGAGGCGACAAGGGGCACCTATCCGCGCGCGCCTCATCCGTCCTTCGGACATCTTCTCCCAGTTGGAGAGAAGAGGGAGTCCACTGCTCTCTCCCATCATCAAATCTCGGGTGAAATACACGACGTTAACGCTCTGTGTTGACGCTATGATGAATTTGATGTGGCAATTTTCTCTATCTGTGGCATTAGGATTCTCCAGTCACCCTGAAAATCGTCAAGGTAGAGAAGCGAACTCATGATGACACGACGTTATTTTGGCACCGATGGTATTCGCGGTCAGGCCAATGTTTTTCCGATGACGCCGGATATCGCCATGCGCGTCGGCATTGCCGCGGGCACGATCTTCCAGCGCGGCGGCCACCGCCATCGCGTCGTCATCGGCAAGGATACGCGGCTTTCCGGCTATATGCTGGAAAATGCCCTGGTGGCGGGTTTCACCGCTGCCGGCCTCGATGCCTTCGTGCTCGGCCCGATTCCGACACCGGCCGTCGCCATGCTGACGCGGTCGCTGCGCTGCGATATCGGCGTGATGATTTCCGCCTCGCATAACCCGTATGAAGACAACGGTATCAAGCTCTTCGGCCCCGACGGCTACAAACTCTCCGACGCGATCGAAAGCCAGATCGAAGACCTGCTGGAAAAGGATATCGGGCCGCAGCTGGCAGTTTCGGAAGAAATCGGCCGGGCCAAGCGCGTCGATGGCGTGCAGGACCGTTACGTCGAATTCGCCAAGCGGACGCTGCCGCGCGACATTACGCTCAACGGCCTGAGGGTCGCGATCGACTGCGCCAATGGCGCATCCTACAGGGTGGCGCCAGCTGTGCTTTGGGAGCTGGGTGCCGAGGTCGTGTCGCTCGGCGTCGAGCCGAACGGTACCAATATCAATCTCAATTGCGGCTCGATGCATCCGGAAGCGCTGGTGCGCAAGGTGCATGAAGTCCGGGCCGATATCGGCATCGCCCTTGATGGCGACGCCGACCGCGTCATCATCGTCGACGAAAAGGGCAATGTCGTCGATGGCGACCAGTTGATGGCGCTGATCGGCGAGACCTGGGCGCATGACGGCATGCTGCGCGGCAAGGGCATCGTCGCCACCGTCATGTCCAATCTCGGCCTTGAACGCTTCATGACCGATCGCGGCATGACGCTGGCGCGCACCAAGGTCGGCGACCGCTATGTCGTCGAGCATATGCGCGAGCATGATTTCAATGTCGGCGGCGAGCAATCCGGCCATATCGTGCTTTCCGATTTCGGCACCACCGGCGATGGGCTGGTGGCGGCACTGCAGGTCCTGGCCGCCGTGCGGCGGATGAACAAGACGGTGAGCGAAGTCTGCCGCCGCTTCGAGCCTGTGCCGCAGCTTCTGAAAAACGTCCGCTTCTCCGGCGGCCGGCCGCTGGAAGACAAGCATGTCAAGCAGGCGATCGCCGATGCCGAAAGCGAGCTTCTGAGCCGCGGCCGCCTGGTGATCCGCCCCTCGGGCACCGAGCCCCTCATCCGGGTGATGGCCGAGGGCGACGACCGCACGCAACTGGAGCGGATCGTCAACGGCCTCATAGACGTGATCGGCAAGGTCAAGACGGCGGCTTAGGCTGGCGCAAAACCAAGGGGCTGAAGCGCTGGCATTGAGCCCGGAAAATCGCGATGCGACGTCAATCGGGGTGAGAATCGCCTCGCCCCGATTTCATCTGCCGATAACAATCAGTGCGATCTTATCTTGATCGAAGCAATGCCGCCCGCGCTGCGGTTTTCCAATCGGTTGACCGCGTAGGACACGGCTTCCGTATAGGTGCGGAAGGGGCCATCGAGCCACAGCAAGGTGTCTTCGTTGCGCACGATGGCCGACTTGGCGATCGGGTCGAAGATCACTTCATATTCTTTTCCGGAAATGGCAACCACGATCATCTCCTCTCGGCGAATGCGCCTACTTTGATATGACGTTCGGTGGGTCAAGAATGATTTAGAAGTGGCTAATTTTTCGTATAGAAGCGACCCGATATCCCAAAATGAAAATTGCGGTGCACATTGCCGCCGCGCAGACGGGATACCCTGCCCAAGCACTGGAACATAGCGAAGCCGAGTTCGTTTGGAGCATTGCTACGGGGATTATGCAATGTTCCAAAAGATTTACGCAGTTCTGCTTGCCATACTGGTTTTCATATTTGCAACGGCGATTTCTGCCAGTGCCGATCTTTCGCCGACATCGCTTCGGTCGAAAGGAAGTGCTGCCTGCCGGAAGGTGCGAACGCAATTTGACGATCCGCGCATGATGTCGTGGAACAAGCGCATGGTCTATTGGCTATGCTATCCCGAATATATCGATCCCAGGTGAGGAAATGTGGCTTGCCGCAAAACCCGCAAGCGCATCAGCAGCTTGGCAAATCTTATAGTAAACGATCGTGGTTAAGCGCGTTTTAACCTTTGCGCTTCATTATCCAACATCGAAACATATTCGCCCGGTGATCATCGCGCCGGACAAGTTGATGTGGAGCGGATCATGAGAAAAATTTTGGCATTGGCATCCGTCATGCTGGCGCTGTCCGGTCCGGCCTTCGCGGCCGACCTTTACGTCCCCGAGCAGCCGGCCGAAGCGCCGGTCGCGACCCCGGTCTCCACGGGCGGCTGGTACCTGCGCGGCGATACATCGTTCGACATTGTTGACTTGCGCGGCGCGCAATTCTTCCAGGGCGACAATTCCCGTTTCGCCAAATTCAAGTCGGCGGATCTCGACAATACCGGCAATATCGGCCTCGGCGTCGGCTATCAGGCAAACGATTATCTGCGGTTCGACACCACGTTCGACTATATGTTCAAAAGCGACTTCAACGGCTCGACCACCGGCAAGTGCGGCAGCACCGGCGGTCCCTGCCGTTCGCATGATACCACGTCGATGACGGCCTACAGCCTGATGGCCAATGCCTATGTCGATATCGCTCACTATGGCCTGTTCACGCCCTATGTCGGCGCGGGCCTTGGCGGCACCTATGTGAAGTGGGACGACCTGAAAAACACGTCCTGCAGCACCAAGAATCCGCAGAATTGCGACGACACGGTCACCCACAACGGCCGCGGCAGCTGGCGCTTTACCTATGCGCTGATGGCCGGCACCGCGATCGACATCAATTGCAACCTGAAGGCCGATATCGGCTATCGCTTCCGCCACATCCAGGGCGGCGACATGTTCGGTTATGCCGAGCACGGCGGTCCGGGTTACGACAAGGGCTTGAACATCCACGAAGCCCGCGCCGGCCTGCGCTACTCCTTCGACGATGGCGACTGTGGGCCTGCCTATGTCGCGCCGGCCGACGTGCCGAACCAGCCGCAGCCGGTCTTCAAGTAAGACCGATCACGCTTCATTCAAAAGCTGCCTGGCGACGGGCGGCTTTTGTCGTTGTGCGCCCAGCATGGGCGCATTCTTGTGGGTGGAAGTCCCACCGTAAGCTGGTCATGGCGAGCGAAGAGAAGCGCAACTGCGGAAGGGCGACTGACCGTGGGGAGGAAGCGTGGATCGAACCTGCGGGCCGATGGACAAGAACC
>NZ_JBFUFK010000083.1:0-27580 GCF_056403475.1 Rhizobium sp. P2_G9
CCGCTGCGCGCCCGCGCCTTGCCCACCGCTGCGCGCCCGCGCCTTGCCCACCAGCGTCGCCAAACGATCCAAAAGTCCTGCCAGATCGCCGCTCTTGACTGTGTGCTGCGACAGCTTCTCGCCGCCACCCGGCAAAAGCGATGTCACCAGCCATTTGGCGCGCGACAGTTCCAACGAGACGAAAATTGCGCCAAGATCAGTGCGGATAGCGCCCGCGCGATCGGGGTTCTCTGCGATCATATCCATGAGGCCCTCCAAAGTTGGGATTGCAAACACGACTTTGATACAAGCCGTGGCGCTATCCACCCTCATGGAATCTTGAGGGGGAGATGCCCGGCAGGGCAGAGGGGGGTAGCCACAATCTCATGGCCGGCCTTACCCTTTCCTTACGCCCCGCCAAAACCTTCTCGATCGAGACCTTTTGCCGATCAGTTTAAATAGATCAGCATCGACAACAATATGCTGAGTTGAGCCATGTCACCGAATCCGGATCACCGCCGGCCGCTGTCGACGCGGATGATATTCGCGCGCCGCGAGATCGGCCGTTTCGCCGCCTTGCGCCAGCATCTGAGCGAGGAGCGGCAAAGCACCCGCCATCCGTCGAAATTCTCGCTGCTGCTTCTGATCGCACTCGCCACGATCGGCATGGTCGCCGCAATCAGCGTCATCCAGCTTGTCGAAGCGTCCCTTCGATAGCCTGGCGACGCGCGAGCAAGGGGGCTATCGCCCCCACACCCCCGAACATATTTGCAGAAGATGTAGGAAACTGCTTGGGGGCTCTTTCAGAGGGTCGGGGAACGGGGCCTTCCATGGCCAATGTCATCCATCACGCAGTAACGCAAACACGCTCCGGTATTGAGAGGCTGCAAGATTGGGAAGTCGTTCGGCTTCTTCCAACGTAAACCACTGGATCGATGTGTGTTCATCATTCCGCACAGCAGGTTCTCCGTGCCACGACCGAAGAGCGAACACATGGAGGCAACTGGCATCGAGAAGTTTAAAAGTTCGAAGATGATGGCCCTCAAGGCCCTCAATTCCAAGCTCCTCCATCAGTTCGCGAAGAAGGGCCGACCACAAGGTCTCGCCTGGCTCAACGTGCCCGCCAATTATATCCCAGCACCCAGCGAAGGATTTATGCCCGGCCCTGAGCCCAAGCAACACGCCACCTGCGTTGATGAGTACGGCACCAACCATTTCTGCCACGGAACCCACCCGATCGCGCGATGCCGCCAGTCATCGCAGCGCCGCCCGAGTGACGGCGCTGCTAGGGAAGACTCAGATCTTCCAGTAATCTTCCGGCTTGCCGATATAGGCAAGGTACTGCTTCATATCAGGCTCGATCATCGCCTTGACCCGGGCGTAGATTTCCGGCGACCATTCCGGCTTGTCGAAATAGACGCGGCCCTTGGCGCCGGCCTCGTTCTGCTGTTCGAACTTGCCGTCGACCAGCACCGTGTCCATCGCCTCCTGCGTCGCCGGCAGGCCGAGGAATTCCAGCACTTTTTTCAGCGTCCCCGGTGCATTGCTGATCATATCCTCCATCGTCAGGCAGAGGATCTGCGCATCGGGGAAATATCGGCGGTATTCGGAAAGCCGCGCCCAGTACATCGATGATCCGACCACCAGGCCGGTCAGCGACTTTTCTTCGAGCATGCTGTTGAAATCGCCGTGACGGCCGTTCTCGTCACGGCCCTTCACATGCCGCCAATGCGAGACGACGCGGTCCATCGGCTGGCGCGACATATGGATGAGCTTGACCTCCGGCAGGTAGGTCTTCATCAGAAGCGGCGCAAAACGATGCGAACCCTGGCCCGACGAATAACGGGTCGACGCTTCCATGCGGATCTTCTTGTCGACGCCTTCGCGGAACAGCCGCAGATACCAGGCCCATCCCTTGTCATATTCCATCGACAGGAATTTCGGTTCCTTGGGGCTGCTGCGGAAAATGTCGGGATGTTTGCCGAGCGCATCGATCAGCGTCGTCGTGCCGCTCTTGGCGGCGCCGATGATGATCGCGTTGGGCAGGAACTTTTCCTTGCCCGCGATCTGGTCATGATGCTCGCCGGCAAGCCCATCGAGAAGGTAATTCAACGAGGCCAGCATATTGGGGCTGCCACCGTGTTCCTTGTTGCCGCGTTCCTTGTTCGTGCCGCCGCGACGCTTGTTGCGTGCCGCGGGCGCAGACTCGCCGGCGACATCGGCAGCAGCGCCGGCATCCTGCCTCCTCCTGCGCTTGCGGAGCTTCTCAGTGCCTCCCGCGGCAGCACCCCCAGCGCCGGTGGACTCCCCCTTACGCTTTTTTCTTCTTACGGTTTCTTCTGGCGTATCGGCGCTCATTGTAGCCTCTTGATTGGGAACTGACTCTCGACCGGGAGCAGTCAATATCAAAGTTGAACTTGGCATATAAGGGGTAAATGGTCGCGATTCCCGGATTTTCGGTGACGCGAATGCATTCCTCACTGGATCTCTGCGATCCGTCAGGCAGAGCGACATGGAAACGGGACCGGACGAGCAGCGTCCGGTCCGAAGTAGCGCAATCGCCGCTTATTTCGCGTTGCAGCTCTGGGCGCTCGGCATCTTACCCTTCATCCCCGAGATCGGGATGGCGGTGAAACGCACCGATTCATTCCACGAGCGCCAGGCCAGTTGCGGCCCATCGTCGTCGCTGGCCTCGAACAGCAGGCCCACGGTGTTTTTCGACGGCGAATAGACGGCAGAGGAATAGCCGGCGCTGCCGGGATAGATCGACTCATAGGCAACATTCGATCCATTGTCGGAAGGCGCGCAGCCATTGGTCGTCGCCGGCATCAAGCCCGAAGGTTCGACATAGATGCGCACGGCCGAAAGGTTCCTGCGGTAATCGAGCCGCTTGGCGCCGCGCTTCTTCTTGTGTCCCTCGCGTCCGACACCTTCATCGGTATTCGGCAGGTTGATATGCAGCATCGATGGCGGGTTGGAACCCTGAATGCCGGCAATCGACGCCTGGGCGATGGCATCGGGGATCAGTTCGTGGCCGTTCGCCGTGATCGGCTTGTCCGCCGACCATGTGGCGCCGCCATCGTGGCTGATCGAGAACATCCGCACATTCGACGCATCGCCCTTCTTGCCGCCGACCAGCCGCAGGCTCATCACCAGCGTGTCGCCGCCCACCCAGGCCGCCTGGCGTTCGCCACCATGCTGGATTGCCTCGGCATTGCTGCAATGGAAGGTACGGCCGCCGTCATCGGTATAGAACGGCACCGGGGCGCCGGCGAAAAACAGGCGTGTTCCGCCATTGAACGGAAAGGCGACGCCATTGCCCGGCCCGACGCGGATATTGGGCTTGAACAGCTGCTGCAGCCCACGCCCATCGGCTTCGATGGTGCTGGCCGAAACCCCGAGCAGCTTTGCAGCCGCATTGGCATCGACATCCTTCCGGTAGCCCAGCGCGTCCGCGATATCGGTGAATTTTTCATAGGCGTTCGGGTCGGCCTTCGCGTCATCGGCGAGGAACGGGGCAACCGCCCGCCGCAAGCCTTCATCCTTGATCAGATCGGCAGCGCAGGCGGCATAGATTGCCGAATGCACGCGCTGCGGCTCGGACCATGTCCTGCCGCCATCCGCACTCTTGATCAGGAAATAACGCGCCTTGACGTCGCCATCCTGCAGATTTTCCGGCGAATTGACGCAGACCGCCCGGTCGCCGCATTGGGCCTGGATATTGTACTGGGTGACGAACATCAGATAGACATCGTTGCCGACGGACACCAGACCCTGATTGCCGACGCGCACGATGCGATCCTCGGCCGGAATCTTGCTGAAGGCGGGATCGTAGATGCGCGAATTCGGGGTAGCGAGTTTTTCGCCGATCACATCGGAACTGACGATCGTGTGCTCCGACGACCAAGTCTCGCCATTGGAGCTGGTCTTGCCGACCAGATCGACCGTGCCGTCGTCACCGCAGACCCGGCGGCCGCGAATGCCGCGTCTATGCTCCACCACGGCCAGATAACCGCTATTGGTCAGCGCCAGGCTGGGAATGCGATAACAGGCCTCGTCATTCTTCCTGAAGACGATCGGCTCGTCGGCGGCAAATGCCTGCGAGGCGAAGACGAGTTCGACAATTGCCAAGAGGATCAACAGAAGTCGCATGACGGTTCCTTTCCGGCCCTTCAGTCGCGCGCTGAAGGCGGCTGGAGGCTTCCCGTCAATTTTGGCAATTTGGTGGCTGGAGCAATGGCATAGGCTGCCGGAGGGGAACAATCACCCAACCATCATCGCCGCCTTGCGCATTTCCGCGTTCAGCCCGCCAATCTCGCTCTCGTGCGGCGCCTTCTCCAGCGTCATCACCGGCAGCACCGCCCGCAGGTGATCATGATGGGTGCGGACACCATATTCGAGGTCCGAGAGATAGAAGCTGGAAAACTGCTTCGACGCCATCGCCTCGTTCGACCACATGGTCAGCTGGACGTCCTCGGCCTGCGTGTCGCGGTCGATGCGAACAGCGAGATAGCGGGCGGCGCGGCCGCGGCGGCTCTCCTCGCCATAGCGATAGACGCCGCCACGCAGCAGCGAGCGGCCCTTCGACAGCGGGAATTCCTGGTAGAACTGAACCGTCTCGGGCGTCACGGCAATCACTTGGTTGGGGAACATGCCGTAATAGATCCACGCCTTCTTCAGCCGCTCCGGCAGATGCCCGGCCTCCTCGCTGATCTTGACATAGTTGCGCACGCTCCAGCGCCGGCCGGCATGCGGATTGTAGGTCGCAAACGAGCGGCAGATGCCATTGACGAAGGGCTCGTCATAATAAGTGGAGCCGTAGAGGTCCTGCAGCGCCGGATGCGCCATGGCGACGTGGTAGCCCTCATTGTCGACATCACGCACCGATTTCCAGTTGACTTCCGACGTCTGCGTCCAGATGCCGGTGGTCGGTACCACCGTCTCGGGCAGGTAATGGCCGAGCTCCTCGGAGAAGGGTTTCAGCACCTCGGCCACCGAGGGCTGCGGCCCCTTTTCGAAGCGGATGAAGACGAAGCCCATCCAGATTTCGAGCTCGAGCGGGATCAGGCCGAAAGCCACCTTGTCCATCGGCGGAAAGGAGTTCGGCCGCGACGGCCCGCGCAAGGTGCCGTCGAGATTGTAGACCCAGCCGTGGAACGGACAGACCAGCGCATTGCGGCAGCTGCCGTGCTCATCGGCCACCAGCCGCGAGCCGCGATGCCGGCAGACATTGTTGAAGGCGCGCAGCTGGCCGTCCTGGCCGCGCAGGATCAGCGCCCGCTCACCGACAATATCGAGCGTCAGATAGTTGCCGGGCGCGGCAACGTCGGAGACATGGCAGGCAAGCTGCCAGTGCTCGCGGAAAATATGCTGCTTTTCGAGCTCGAACAGGGCATCGCTATGATAGGTCCAGCCGGGCAGGCCGCGGCGGTCCCAATCGTTCGGGACGGAAAGGTCACGCACCAGCTCGTTCATCTGAGGCTCCGATATTTGCTGAATGTTCATTCAAAATAATCATAATTCGCAATAGATTGCAATCGCTTGAAAGAAACGCGGACGCCTTATCTGTCGTACAAAAAATTGACCGGCCAGGATTTTTCCTGTCCGGTCAAGGAGATGCCAGGGTCCATGGCATGTGGAAAATTTTTGTTGCCGCCTTGATTTTTCAGGTCGCGCGCTCGTCGGCTTTCGCCTTTACCAGCCGAATCTGACGTCGCCGCAGCGGGATCACTGCAGCCTGTCGAGGCGTGCCAGGACGCGTAGCGCTTCGACCCGATCGGGTTCCCAGAATTCCAGCACTATTTCACCTTCGCCATTGGCGATGTGAAACGCCTCGCGGTCGAGACCGACCTCGACAAGGCGATCTTCCCAAGCCGCCTGGTCGGGGATGTCGTGGGTGAAGCGCAACGTCTGAATATATTGGGCAGCCAAGATGATCATTCTGTTCTCCACGAGGTGTGCCAAAATGATATTGCCCGATATATTTCAACAATCAAATATAAACGCCAATTAACTTTACCGACAAAATCATCCGATATTTAAAAACGCAAGTTTTTCTTGTCATAACGCAGTTTCTTTGAACAGCCAGTCGCGGAACAGGATCGCCTCTGCCTTCAGCCGCTTCTGTCCCTCCGGCAGCACGATATAGTGCGACTGGTCGATCGGCAGCGCCATGTCGACCGGGCGCACCAGCCGACCCTCACGCAAATAGGGTTCGGCGAGATTGAGCTGGATGATCGCCGGCCCAACGCCGGCCACCGCCATTTCCAGCGCCGAGACGGTCGTATCGATATTCATCCCGGCCGAAGGCGGCAGCGTCAGGCCCAGCGGCTTGACCAGTCGCTGCCAGAGATTCTCATAGCCGGTAACGTGGATGAGCGGCGCCTTGGCAAGCATCGATTTCAGCCGTGAAACATCGTCTTCGCCTTCCGCCAGGCCGGGCGCGCATACCGGCACCGCCGGCTGCCGCATCAGGATGGTCGACTGAAAACCCGGCCAATTGCCGTCGCCGAAGCGGATATCGACATCGGCAAGGTCGTCGCTCGCCGCCGGCGCCCAGACCACGGTCGAGATTCTCAGCGAAATATCCGGCCATTGCTTGGAAAACCGCGGCAGCCGCGGCGCCAGCCACAGGACCATGAAGGAGATCGGCGCACGAATCGTCAGCGTTCGCTTACCAACCGGACCGAACAACCCGGCCGTGGCTGCGGCGAGTTCGTCAAAACTGTTGCGCAGCGGCGGCAGATAAGCGGCGCCCTTTTCCGTCAGCCTGAGGCTACGCGGCAGGCGCTCGAACAGGGTGACGCCGAGATGCCGCTCAAGCGAGCGCACCTGATGGCTGACCGCGGCCTGTGTCAGGCTCAGTTCCGCGGCGGCGAGAGTAAAACTTTCATGCCGTGCAGCGGCCTCGAAGGCGCGCAGCCAGGGCAGCGGCGGCAGCTGGTAGCCGGCAAAGGGATTATGATCGTTCATCGGGCGGGCTTGCTGTGTCCGTGTCGGTTGAGATTCTAGCCAGATGTTTTCCATTTGGGAAGTTATCCTCGATCGCCGAGGATCATATCGGCAGCCTTGGCCGCCGCCATCATCACGGGCGCATTGATATTGCCTGAAACGACGCTCGGAAAGACCGAGGCATCGGCGACGCGCAGCCCTTCGACACCATGCACCCTGAGCCGCGCATCGACAGCGCCGGTCCGGATATCGGCGCCCATCCGCGCCGTGCCGCAGGGATGATAGACCGTGCCGGAACGGTTGCGGACGTCGTCGATCAACGCCTCGTCCGACAAGACGGCCGGACCCGGCTGCAATTCCTCGACGGTGATTCCGGCAAGCGAAGGCTGCGCCACCAGTCTACGGATCACCTTCACGCCTGACAGCATAGCCCTGACGTCGCTCTCGGTGCCATGGGCATTGGGACGGATCGCCGGCGCTTCGAACGGATCGGCGGCGCGGATCAGGCAGGAGCCGCGCGCCTCCGGCCGGCAGCTCGACACGCCAATCGCGTAACCGGGGAACGGGTCGGGCACCAGAAGCGGCCGCGTCCCCTTCTTGCCGGTGAATGTGGTGATTGCCTGCATATAAAGCTGCGTGTCGGGCCGTTCGAGCTCCGGCCGCGATTTGACGAAGCCGCCGCCCTGGTTGAGGCTGAGGCTGAGCGGCCCGCGGCCGCCGAAGACAAACTCCATGCCTGCCCGCATTCGTCCCATCCAGGGCCTCAGCACCTCATTGAGCGTCGGCACATTCGCCTTGAACACATAGTTGATGCCGAGATGGTCCTGCATATGATGCCCGACCGCGGGGCTATCGACCAGCACGTCGATGCCGAGCGATTTGAGATGCTCTGCCGGGCCGATGCCGGAAAGCTGCAGCAATTGCGGGCTGTTGAGCGACCCGCCGGCGAGAATGACCTCACGCTGCACCGTGATCGGCAGCCGTGCACCACCACGCATAACCTCGATGCCGCGCACACGCTTGCCGTTGAACAGGATCGCCGTCGCCTGCGCGCGCGTGAACAGGGTCAGATTATGCCGCTTCAGCGCCGGCCTGAGGAAAGCCTTGGCCGCCGAAAACCGCCAGCCGTGCTTGGTGTTGATCTGATAGAGCCCGACGCCTTCCTGGCTCTCGCCGTTGAAATCCGGATTGAGCCGGAAGCCGGCCTCGACGCCGGCCTTGAGAAAGCGCTCGGTCAGCGGATGCAGGCGTTTTCGCACATCGGTGACATGCACAGGTCCGCCCGTGCCGCGCCATTCGTCGCCACCGGCTTCGTTGGCTTCCAGCGCCTTGAAATAAGGAAAGACATCCTTCCACGCCCAACCCGGATTGCCCGATGCCGCCCAACCGTCATAGTCGCGGTGATCGCCGCGGATCCAGACCATGGCATTGAGCGAGCCGGAGCCGCCGATGATCTTTCCGCGCGGCCAGTAATCCGTCTGGCCGTTGAGGCCGGGATCGGGCTCGGCGAAGTAGTTCCAGTTGATCGACCTGTCGTAAAAGGTCTTGCCGTAGCCGAGTGGCATCTGCACGAAGAATTTCTTGTCCGACCCGCCCGCTTCGACGATCGCCACCGTGCTCTTGCCGTCGCGCGACAGCGCTTCGGCCAGCACGCAGCCGGCCGATCCCGCGCCGACGATCACATAGTCGAAGGCGAGCGCCATATCAGAGCTCAGCCGGGAAACCGGGCGCCCTGAGATCCGTACCGACGGCATCTTCCAGCAGCTTCACCACCTGCGACGACCATGCGCTGCCGCCATATTGCGACCGCGCCCGGATGAAGGTCTGCATCGCATGACTGGCAAGATCGAGCGGCACGCCGAATTCCTTGCCGAAGCCCAGCGCAAAGCCCAGGTCCTTGACCGCGAGGTCCATGGTGAAATTGATATTGTAGCTGCCGTTGAGGATAACCTGGCTCTCGGTCTCGTGCACGAAACTGTTGCCGGAAGAGGCCTTGATGATGTTGAAGGCGTCGGTCAGGTCGATACCGCCCTTCTTCGCCAGCATCAGCGCCTCGCCAGCGGCGATCAGGTGGATGAAGGCGAGCATATTGGTGATCACCTTGATCACCGCCGCCTTGCCGAGCGGCCCGGCATGGAAGATCTCACCGCCCATCGCCTCGAGCGCCGGCCTGTGCAGCTCGAACAGATCCTTGTCGCCGCCGGCAATCACCGTGATCTCGCCGCTGGCCGCCTTGTGGACACCGCCGGTGACCGGGCTTTCCATCATCCGCACGCCTTTCGCCGCAGCGAATCCCGCCAGCCGCCCGACATCATCGGAGGAAAGCGTGCTCATCTCGATCCAGGTCGCACCCGGTTTCAGACCGGCAAGGACGCCGTGCGGACCGGTCAGCACCGCCTCGGAAACCTTTGGCGACGGCAGGCAGGTGATGACAGCATCGACCTGTTCCGCCACCGCCTGCGGATCGGCCGCCCAGGCAGCACCGGCGGCAATCAGGCCGTCCGCATTCGCCCGATCAAGATCATTGACCGTCACCTTGAAGCCAGCCTTCACCAGGGAGCCAGCCAGAAACCGGCCGAGATGGCCTAGCCCGATAAATCCATAATGCATGTTCGCCCCGCACCGCTGCCGCCAGAATTGCGGCCTGTCGCCATCGCCGGATGGACGATCTCAAGTTCTAAGGGGCATAATTATTTGTGTCAAACGCGGTAAAATGCGCTAACTTGCCTGAAAGCACAAAAAAATCAGCCTCATTGCCGCCTTATCCTTTGTTTGCGATTTGGCGCAGATCAGGGTGAAAGTCGTCGCAAATTATACAGTGAGGGAATTTAGCGTCCGCTGGCGGAGCGTGGCGCTTCTGGCAATGCCGGAATTCCCGCTTAGGAGAATAAAATGGACGATATCGCTGCCAATTGTGCCGTAGCCCCCTCGCGCCGCGCCGGCGGCCGCGCCGCCCGTGTCGCGGCCCGCGCCGCACCGCTGGCCGAAAACCTGCGCCCCATCCGTCCCGGCCTGCCCGGCGGCCAGTACAAGCCGCTCACCGATGCCGGCGTCAAGCGCATCCACGAAGCCGCACTCGACGCGCTGGAGCAGATCGGCCTGTCGCAGGCGCCGCAATCCGGTATCGACATCATGACCAGAGCCGGCGCCATTCTCGGCGACGACGGCCGCCTGCGCTTTCCCCGCGCGCTGGTCGAAGACATGCTTGCCAAGGCCGCCCGCAACATCACGCTCTTCGGCCGTGATTCCAAATACGACATGGAGCTGAGCGGCACCCGCACCTATTTCGGCACCGCCGGCGCCGCCGTCCATATCGTCGACGTCGAGAAGCGCGAATATCGTGAATCCACCTCGCACGACCTGCTGGCCGCGTCAAAACTCGTCCATCACCTCGACAACATCCATTTCTTCCAGCGCGCCATGGTCTGCCGGGACGTTCCCGACAATCTGATGATGGACATGAACACGCTCTACGGCTGCTGCGCCGGCACCACCAAGCATGTCGGCACCAGCTTCTCCGATCCGGCCCATGTCACCGACGGTTTCGACATGCTGCACATGATCGCCGGCGGCGAGGACAAGTGGCGCGCCCGGCCCTTCGTGTCGAATTCCAATTGCTTCGTCGTGCCGCCGATGAAATTCGCCACCGAAAGCTGCATGACCATGGAGCACTGCATTCGCGAGGGCATGCCGATCCTGCTGCTCTCGGCTGGCCAGGCGGGTGCCACTGCACCGGCACCGCTGGCCACGGCCATCGTGCAGGCGGTGGCCGAATGCCTTGCCGGCGTGGTCTATGTCAATGCGATGTCGCCCGGACATCCGGCGATCTTCGGCACATGGCCATTCGTCTCCGACCTGCGCACCGGCGCCATGTCCGGCGGCTCCGGCGAACAGGGCCTGCTGACCGCCGGCTGCGCCCAGATGCATCATTATTACGACCTGCCGGGCGGCGCTGCCGGCGGCATGTCGGATTCCAAGCTGCCGGACATGCAGGCCGGCTGGGAACAGGGCATCCTCAACGTGCTCGCCGGCCTGTCCGGCCTCAACATGGTCTATGAATCGGTCGGCATGCATGCCTCTCTGCTCGGCTTCTGCCTCGAATCCCTGGTGCTCGGCGACGACCTGCTCGGCCAGGTGCAGCGCTGTGTGCGCGGCATCGATGTGACCGAAGATTCGGTCTCGATCGAAACCATGCGCTCGGTCTGCCTGGAAGGCCCCGGCCACTATCTCGGCCACGACCAGACGCTGGCGCTGATGCAGACGGAATATGTCTATCCCGCTGTCGCCAACCGTTCGAGCCCGAAGGAATGGGTCGAACTCGGCAAGCCGGACCTGATCCAGAAAGCCATTGAGCGCAAGAACCGCATCCTGCAGGACGCGGCCCCTTCGCTCATCGACCCGCTCGCCGACGCCGCCATCCGCAAGCGCTGGCAGATCTACTGCTGATCGCTATTTATCGAGCTCCGCAAAATATTTGGCGCCGGCCTCCGTCAGGAAAGGCCGCGCCTCTTTGAGCGGAATCTCGACCATATCGCCACCGCAGGCAAAACTGACATTCGGCAGATCGACCAGCGCCAGGATCATTTTGTCGTCCTTGAAATAGACGCCGAGATTGGTCTTGACGAGATCCGGGATGCCGCAATCGTCGTCCGTGTTCGTATCGCTCTTGCGGTGGTCGAGAACATATTGCGCGAGCTCGTCGTCCGGTCCCCAGGTCAGCATGACCGGGTCCGCAGCCTTGGCAGCATCGACGATATTGCCGTCCACATCGCGTGCAACCCAGCCTTTGAGGAAATCCTTGGTGCCGAGCGTCTTGCCGGTTCTGGTGTCGATGAGCTGGTGGCTCTCGAAATTGTTGGGATGCGCACCACCGCAATATTGGCTGCCGCTCTCGGTAATCCCCATCAGCCGCGGCGTCAGATAATCGACGGTGACCTGCGCGCCGCCATCTTCGAAGCCACTCGTGCCCTCGCCGCCCGAGCCGGACCAGCCATAGCCGAGATAGGCCACCGAATAGCACCAGAACGCACCCGACACCCACCGGAGCCGTTGGTTCGTCAACCCGCGGTCGAGTGCCGTGTGATCGGCATCGCCGAGCTTGGTGACTGTCGGAAAGTCCAAGCCGGTGCGGCTGTCGAGGTCCATGCGGTAGGCGCTGTCGCCGATGGTGACGACCTTGCCCTGCTTGTAGGGCCGATCGAGCTTGAGGAAATCATAGGGCAGGTCCTTCGCCGTCAGTATTTTATAGCTATCCTGCATCTCCGGACTGGAACTGGGGTCCAGCATATCGACGCTTCCGACATCGTCCGCCAGCGTCCGGACGCCGCGTTTCGCCAGCTTGACCGGCAGCGTTTTGCCGCTGTCCTTGTCCGTCCATGTGCCTTCGAGGCCATCGCCTGAATTGTCCGGCTTGAGCGACCATTCCGCCCCGATCGGCGCATTGTCGATCACGTCGCCATTTGCCTTCTTGCAGATCTTGTCCGTGCAGGGCTTCTCTTCCTCGATGGTCCAGCCGCCATCGGTGCTCGTCCCGTGCAGCGGAATGTCGATGCCCTTGATCATATAGGCATAGCGGCCGAAAAACGCGCCGCCTTTGCCGGGGACCTGCAGTTCGACGATGATGTTCGCTTTGCCGAGCGTTCCGGCATAGGTCACCACCTCATCGGCGAAGGCGTTTGGGGTGCAGATGGTCAAGAGGAGGAAAGCGGTCAGGGAGGAAGGAAGCAGTCGCATGAAACACCTTGATTGATTGGCAGCGGTAGACAGCCGGCAGGACTGGTGCGTGACGTTTCCGCCAGCACTTAAATTCGAAAGCTGTCTCATTGCCGGCCTATTTGTCGAATTCCGCAAAATACCTGGCGCCGGCCTTCGTCAGGAACGGCCTGGCCTCCTTGATCGGCACGGACGAAAGATCGCCGCCGCAGAGAACGGTAACCGTCGGGAGATCGACGAGCGCGAAGATCAACTTGTCGCCCTTGAAATAGACGCCGAGATTGGTCTTCACCAGATCGGCGGTGGGGCAGTCCTTGTCCTTGCCCGCGCCGCTCTCGTTGCGGTGACCGAGCACATATTGCACGAGCTTTGCGTCCGGGGTCCAGGTCAGCGTGCTGGGGTCGTCAACCTTGGTGGGATCGACGAGATTGCCATCAAAATCTTTGGCGACCCAATCGTTGAGCAGATCCCAGGCATGTAGCAGTTTGCCGGTCCTTGCATCGAGAACAATATGGCTCGTGATGTCATCGTCATGGGCACCGCCACAATACCAGCGGCCGCTTTCGGTGATCCCCATCAGCCGCGGCGTCAAATAATCGACGACCACCCGGGCTGAGCCGTCTTCGAAACCATTTGTCCCCTCAGCATCAGAGTCGGTCCAGCCGTAACCCAGATAGGCGCTGGAATAGCAGCCGAAGGCGATTGACACCCACCGAAGCCGCTGATCCGTAAGGCTGCGATTGAGCATCGCCGGATTGACCTTGCCAAGCTTGACGACATCAGGGAAATCGAGCTCGACGCGATTGTCGAGATCCATGCGATAAGCACTGTCACCAATCACGAGCACCGTACCCTTTTTCAGCTTGTGGTCGAGCTTGAGGAAATCGTAGGGCAGATCCTCCGCCGTGGCGATGGTGGAGGTCTGGTCTAGCCCCGAGAAGGGCTCCAGCATGTCGAAGTCGGTGACGTCGTCCTCCAGCTCGCGCGTGTCTTCGCTGGACAGCTTGACCGGCAGCGATTTGCCGCTGTCCTTGTCCGTCCATGTTCCCACGAGAATATCGCCGGAACTGTCCGGCTTCAGCGACCACTCCGCCGCGATCGGCGCCTTGTCGAGAAAATCGCCACTCAGAGTCTTACAAAGCGCCTCGGTGCATGGCTTCTCCTCTTCGAGCACGAAGCCATCCTTCGCACGCGTCCCATGCAGTGGAATGTCTATGCCTTTGACCATGTAGGCATAGCGGCCGAGGAACGCGCCATCCTTGCCGGGCGCCTGCAACTCGACGATGATATTCGCCTTACCGAGGGTGCCGGCATAGGTCGTCAGTTGATCGGCGAAGGCACTTGGCATGCCGACCGTCAGGAGGAGGAAGGCGGTCAGGGCGGAAGGAAACAGTCGCATGAAACACCTTGGTTGATTTGCGCGGCAAACTTGGGTGCGTAACGTTCCCTCCCGCGTCTAAATTCGAACTCCGTGCGACCCGCCGGCCTATTTGTGGAATTCCGCAAAATACCTGGCACCCGCCTTCGTCAGGAAAGGCCCGATGTTCTTGATCGGTATCTCGGCCAGATCACCGCCGCAACCTATGGCCTCGGTCGGCGGGCCGACCAGTTCGAAGACGATCTTGTCGCCCCTGAAATAGACGTCGAGATTGGTCTTGACGGCATCCGGAAGGCCACAATCGTCGTCGGACCTCGTGTCGCTCTTGTTGCGGTGGTCGAGCACATATTGCGCGAGCTTGTCGCTCGGACCCCAGGTGGGCGCATATTGAGGGTCGAGCTTGGCTGGATCGACGATATTGCCGTCCGCGTCGCGGGCGACCCAATCGCGAAGCAGGTCCTTTGCATACGCCAGTTTGCCGGTCCTGACGTCGATAAATTCATGGGTCTTGATAGTGTCGGAATGCGCACTAGGCCAATGCAGGCCGTCGCTTTCAGTAATCCCCATCAGCCGCGGCGTGAGATAATCCACGGTCACCTGGAGCGAGCCGATATCGGGCTCATTCGTTCCCGTGCCCTCCGAGCCGTTCCAGCCGTAAGTCAGATAAACTTGGTCAGAGAGGCGGAACGCGTTCGACATCCATCGCAACCGCAGGTCCAACAGCCGGCGATTGAGCATCATAGGACCCACCTTGCCAAGCCTGATGACAACAGGGGAATCAACGTTGGCGCGACTGTCGAGGTCGATCCGATAAGCGCTGTCACCGATGACGACAACCTTGCCCTTCTTCGCGGGATGATCGAGCTTGAGGACGTCGTAGGGCAGATCCTTCGCTGTAATAGCGGTGGAGTCCTGCTGCATGGCGGGGCTGAAAGTGGGGTCCAGCATGTCAGCACTGCTGACCTCGTCCGGCAGCGATCGCACGCCTTTCTTGGAGAGCTTGACCGGCAGTGATTTGCCGCTCTCCTTGTCCGTCCAGATTCCTTCCAGCCCTTCCCCTGTACTGTCTGATTTGAGCGACCATTCCGCCCCGATCGGCGCGTCCTCGGTCAAATTGCCCGCAGCCATCCGGCAGTTCTTGTCCGTACAGGGCTTTTCCTCCTTCAGCGTCAGGCCGTCACCCGCTTTCATCCCATGCAGCGGAATGTCGAGGCCCTTGATCATGTAGGCATAACGGCCGAAAAACGCGCCGTCCTTATGCGCCGTTGTCAGCTCGACGACGATGGAGGTCTTGCCGAGCGTTCCGGCATAAGTCGTCGCCTCGTCGGCGAGGGCGTTTGCAGCGCAGATGGTCAAGAGGAAGAAAGCAGGCAGGGCGGACGGAAGCAGTCGCATGAAACACCTTGATTGATCGGCAGCAGCGTACAGTTGCCAAGACTAGGCCCATTAAGTTTCCGCCCGCGTCTAAATTCGGAAGCTGTCCGGGAGCCGGCTTATTTGTCGAGTTCAGCGAAATACGCAGCCCCCGCCTCCGTCAGGAACGGTCTGGCATCCTTGATCGGTACTTTTGTCAGGATGGCGGCGCAGGTGGCCTCGTCAGAACCCAAATCGGTGAGGGCAAAGATCAAGTCGCTGCCCTTGAAGTAAACGCCGACATTGCCGTGCATGTATTCATTGCTGCGGCAATCGTCGGAGGCGCTCTCATCGCTGTCGCCGCCGGTCCCGGTGTAGCGGTGCTTATCGAGGTAATCCAGAAGCTTGTCGCCGGGTCCCCAGGTCAACTGACCCGGGCTTTTTGCCTTGGCAGGATCGACGATATTGCCGTTCGGATCGCGCGCCACCCAGTCGGCAAGCAAGTCCGTCGCTGTCACCAGCTTGCCGGTCTTGGCGTCGACAATGTAATGCCGGTCGAAAAAGTAGGGCTGCCCGCCGCCGCAGAACTGGCCGCCGCTCTCGGTGAATACCATGAGCCTCGATGTCAGATAATCGACGGAAACCTCCGCGGCGCCGTCATCATAGCCGGTGGTTCCTTCGCCGCGGTCGCCATTCCAACCATTGCCGAGATAGGCTTGTGACAGGCAGTCGAATGCGGTTTCTTCCCATTGCCGCCGTTCATCCAAAAGCCTGCGATCGAGCGCAGCCGGGTCCGTGATGCCGAGTTTCGTGACGGTCGGAAAGGCTAGGGCGGAGCGGCTGTCGAGATCCATTCGATAAGCGCTGTCGCCAACCTCGACGACCTTCCCCTTCTTCAGCGGACGATCAAGTTTCAGGAAGTCATAAGGCAGATCTTTCGGCGTGAGAACAGAAGACGTATCATCCTCGTCGATGCTGAAGACGTCACCGACCAGCTGAGAGTCTTTGTCCATCCTCAAAAGCGTGCGCGTGCCTTTCCTTACGAGCTTGACCGGAAACGTCTTGCCGCTGTCTTTCTCCGTCCAGCTGCCTTCAAATCCATCACCGCCGCCGGTCGGCTTCAGCGACCACTCCGCCCCGATCGGTCCTGGGTCGGCGAGATTGTTCGTCGCTGTGTTGCAGGTCTTCTGCGTGCACGGCTTTTCCTCTTTGATCGTCAAGATGCCTTTCGCATCCGTTCCATGCAGCGGAATATCGACACCCTTGCTCATGAAGGAATAACGACCGACAAAGGCGCCATCCTTGCCCGGCGCCTGCAGTTCGACAATGATGTGCACCTTGCCGAGCATGCCGGCATAGGTCGTCGCGCCGTCGGCGAAAGCGCTTGATGTGCAGATGATTACGAGGAGGAAAGCGGTCAGGGCGGAAGACAGCAGTCGCATGAAACACCTTGATTGACCGGCAGCAGCGGACAGTTGGCGAGCCCCATAACGTTTCCGCCCGCATCTAAACTCGGAAGCTGCCTGGCCGCCAAGCTATTTATCGAATTCGGTGAAATATGCCGCACCCGCTTTCGTCAGCAAAGGCCGGGCGTCCTTGACCGGCACCTTTGCCAGGATGGCGGCACAGTCGGTGTCCTCATAACGCATGTGAACGAGGGCGAAGATCAGGTCCTTGCCCTTGAAATAGACGCCGACATTGCCGTGCATGTTTTCATCCGTGCGGCAATCATCCGAAGCGCTGTCATTGGCATCGGCACCTTCCGGGCTCTCGTAGCGATTTTTATCCAGATAATCCAAAAGTTTGTCGCCCGGCCCCCAGGTCAACAGAGTCGGATCTGCCGCCTTGGCGGGATCGACGACATTGCCCTCTGAGTCCCGCGCCACCCAATCGGCAAGCAGGTCCTTCTCCGTCATCAGCTTTCCGGTCTTGGCATCGACAAGGTAGTGATCGTCGAAATGGTTGGGATGCGGACCGCCACAATCCTGGTCGCCGCTTTCAGTGAACCCCATGAGCCGCGGTGTCAGATAGTCGACAGCAACCTCGGCTCCATCCAAGCCGGTCGTTCCTTCGACGCCCATGCCGACCCAGCCGTTTCCGCGATAGGCTTTTGAGAGGCAGTCGAAAGCCACGTCCTGCCACCGTCGCCGCTGATCCAGAAGCCCGCGATCGAGTGCAGCCGGATCGGCCTTTCCAAGCCTGGTGACCGTTGGAAAGGAGAGACCGGAACGGCTGTCGAGGTCCATGCGATAGGCGCTGTCGCCGACCTTGACCACCTTGCCCTTCTTGAGCGGATGGTCAAGCTTGAGAAAATCGTACGGCAGATCCTTCGGTACCAGAAGCGCGGACATCTGATCCTCGCCGGCGTCAAAGAAGAGGTCGATCGAGGTCGGATCGAGGTCGGTGCCGGAAAGCGTGCGCGCACCTTTCTTCGCAAGCTTGATCGGCAGCGATTTGCCGCTGTCCTTGTCCGTCCAGGTGCCTTCAAATCCATCGCCGCTGCTGGTCGACTTCAGCGACCATTCCGCGCCGATCGGCGTCGTTTCAGGGAGCTTGTTGACCGACGTCCAGCAAATCTTGTCGGTGCACGGTTTTTCCTCTTCGATCGTGAAACTGCCTTTCGCATCCGTTCCATGCAGCGGAATATCGACGCCCTTGACCATGTAGGAATAGCGGCCGACAAAAGCGCCATCCTTGCCCGGCGCCTGAAGTTCGACGATGATATTCGCCTTGCCGATCGTGCCGGCATAGGTCGTCGCCTGATCGGCAAAGGCGGCTGAGCTCGACATGCCGAAAAGGGCGAAAGCGAGCAAGCCGGCAGGAAGCAGTCGCATGAAACACCTTGATTTGATAGAACCGCAGGCTCACGTGGGCTTGCGGCGTTGGACGGGATTCTTGGCGATATCGGTTTTACCACCGCTGGATGACATCACGTTTCAACCGGCATTTAAATTCACAGCCGGTCGGCCACGCGGTCGCGCCGCCATCGTCCTTCATGGAGTCCTAGGATCAGCCTAGATCGCGAAGCGCTTCAGCCGATCCTCGAGTTGCAGGATGGTCGGCGCGTCGGCATTGGCGAAAGCAAACCGGAGATAGTCCTGCTGCCCATCGCCGAAATAGACACCCGGCAGGCAGACGACACCGGCCTCGCGCGCCAGTTTTTCCGCCACGACTTCCGACGGCACGCCGGTGAAGGGATGCCGCACATAGGCGAAATAAGCGCCCAAGGCCTCGACCTTCCAGATCGGCAGCTTGGCCATCACCTGACGTAGTGCGGCGGCCCGGCCGACAATTTCCTGCCGGTTGGCCCGCCGCCAATCGGCCAGCGCCGGAATAGCCTTGGCGACCGCGGCCTGCGCCGATCGCGGCGCGCAGATCTGCAGATTGTCCATCACCTTCGCCACCTGGTCGATCACGGCATCTCCGACAGCAGATCGGACGGATAGACGGCGCCGGTCGGATTGTTCGGCGTCACCAGCACCAGCGCCTTGACGCCGGGTTTCAGCGCCGCCTTCATGGCCTCCATATCCGGCAGGAAGGAATTTTGGGGATCGCAGGCAACCGTCGTCACCTTGATCCCCAGCATGGCCAGCGTGGTTTCCTGGTTGAAATAGAAGGGATTGGTGACCGCCACCGTATCACCTGCCCCCGCCACTGCCATCGCCAGGCACATGAAGGCCTGGTTGGCGCCAGAGGTGATATGGATATTCGCCGCCGTCACCGGTGCCCGATAAAGCTCCGCCACATGCACCGCATAAGCCCGCCGCAGCACCTCCTCGCCCTCGATATCGCCATAACCGGTGAAATCCCGCGAACCGGCGGTCTCCGCCAGCCATGCCAGCATGTCGGGATGCGGCGCATAGCCGGGCACTGCCTGGCTCAGATTGATCAATCCGCCGCGCGACCCGTCATAGGCCTGCGCCCAGGCCAGCACCGACGGCACCGGCGGCGGCGAAAGCTTGGCGATGAGCGGATTGAATGCGGGCATGATCGACCTCCGGAATGGGCCGGAAAGCATCATATGGATGATTGGCCGGTTGGAACGGCTTTGACGGATGGAAAAGATGCCGTCAAGCGCAAGCCGCCAAGATGGTTCCCCGATTTAGATCGGTACCAATAAAAATCCCTCCCCTGTTCGGGGAGGGCGGCCCGGGCGACCGGGAGGAGCATGGATTTTTAAGTCGCCCTCAGGCCAGATGGCTTGCCGGTCAGGCCACCGGCTTTCCGTCGGCGCCGAAGCGGTGCAGCTTGCCGTCGGCGGCCTTCACTGACACCGTATCGCCGGTATGGTATTTGGTCGTGCCGTTTTCACGCACCGTCATCGGCTCGTCGGAGCCGATGTCGAGATAAAGGAAGCTATCGGCGCCGAGCTTTTCCGTGTGGATCACCTTGCCGGTCCACTGGCCGCCGCTGGTGCCGACGATGTCGAGATGTTCCGGCCGGATGCCGACCGTGGTGCAATTGAACGGCGCCGAATTCTTGCCGGTCATCAGATTCATCTTCGGCGAGCCGATGAAGCCCGCGACGAACAACGACTGCGGATGCTCGTAGAGTTCCAGCGGCGAGCCGACCTGCTCGATCTTGCCGGCCGAGAGCACCACGATGCGGTCGGCAAGCGTCATCGCTTCCACCTGATCGTGGGTGACGTAGATCATGATCGCGCCCGGCATGGAATCGTGCAGCTTGGCGATCTCGATACGGGTGGCGACGCGCAATGCCGCGTCGAGGTTCGACAGCGGCTCGTCGAACAGGAAGACTTTTGGGTTGCGCACGATGGCGCGGCCGATGGCGACGCGCTGGCGCTGGCCGCCGGAGAGCGCCTTGGGCAGGCGTTCCAGATATTTGGTCAGCTGCAGGATCTCCGCCGCCCCGCGCACCCGCTTGTCAATCTCCTCCTTCGAGGCTTTGGCGATGCGCATGCCGAAGGCCATGTTGTCGTAAACGGTCATATGCGGATAGAGCGCATAGGACTGGAACACCATGGCGATGCCGCGCTTGGAAGGCGGCACATCGTTGACCTTGACGTCGTCGATGAACATGTCGCCCGAGGTGATTTCCTCGAGACCGGCAATCATCCGCAGAAGCGTGGACTTGCCGCAACCGGAGGGGCCGACAAAGACGACGAATTCGCCCTTCTGGACATTGAGATCGACCCCGTGGATGACGTTGATCGCACCGTAGGACTTATGGATATTCTTCAGAACAACCCCTGGCATGCTTCCCTCCTCCGTTATTATGCCCGCCGGGCGAAATAGGCGCCCCAGGCCGGCAGCTTGACGCTGTTATCTTGTCTTTCTGCTGTGAACCCGTGCCCTTCGAGCGCCTCCCAGGCACCATCGGGCAAGTTCGCGTGCGCCTCGCTCTCTGTCATGTTGAGCACGGCCAGCACGATTTCGTTGCCGAAGGTACGGCTGAAGGCCAGCACATGGTCATCGGCAGTGTGAAATGTGATGTCTCCCTTGGCAAAGGCCGGATGGCGTTTGCGGAAGGCGATGAAGGCGCGGTAGTGATTGAGCAGCGAGTTCGGATCGGCATTCTCGACGCTGACGGCACGTTCGAGATGCGCCGCCGGCACCGGCAGCCACGGCTTGACGTTGGAAAAGCCGCCGATCGACGTCGCGTTGGTCCAGACCATCGGCGTGCGGCAGCCATCGCGGCCCTTGAAATCCGGCCAGAACTGGATGCCATAGGGGTCGCGCAAGTCCTCATAAGCGAGTTCCGCCTCTTCGAGACCCAGTTCCTCCCCCTGGTACATGCAGACCGAGCCGCGCAGGCTCAAGAGCAGGCCGATCAGCAGCTTGCCATGCGCATCGCGGTTCTCAACGCCGAGGCTCCAGCGGGTGATATGGCGCATGACGTCATGGTTGGAAAAAGCCCAGCAGGCCCATCCATCAGGCGCATAGCGCTCGAACCGCTCCAGCACATTGCGCACCCGCGCCGGCGTCAGCGGATCGGCGGCGAGAAATTCGAAGGCATAGCACATCTGCACCTTGTCGCCGCCGGACGTATATTCGCCGACGATCTCCAGGCCGCGCTGCGCATCGCCCACTTCGCCGACAGAGGTGATTGCCGGGAATTCATCCAGCACCTTGCGGAAGCGTTTCAGGAATTCGAGGTTCTCCGGCCGGTTTTTGTCGTAGAGATGTTCCTGGTGATTGTAAGGATTGACTGACGGAGCAATGCTCGCATTGCGGCGGCTGATCTCGAGCGGCGGGTTGTCGCGCAGATCCTTGTCGTGGACATAGAAATTGATCGTGTCGAGGCGGAAGCCGTCGACGCCCTTTTCGAGCCAGAAGCGGGTGACGCCGAGCAGCGCGTCCTGCACCGCCGGGCAATGGAAGTTGAGGTCCGGCTGCGAGGTGAGGAAATTGTGCAGGTAATATTGCAGCCGGCGCGAATCCCACTGCCAGGATGAGCCACCGAAGATCGACATCCAGTTGTTGGGCGGCGTGCCGTCCGCCTTCGGGTCGGCCCAGACATACCAGTCGGCCTTGGCATTGTCGCGCGACGAGCGGCTTTCGGCGAACCAGGGATGCTGGTCCGACGTGTGCGACAGCACGAGATCGATGATCACCTTGATATCGAGGCGATGCGCCTCGGTTATCAATGAATCGAAATCCTCGATCTTGCCGAAGATCGGATCGATGTCGCAGTAGTTGGAGACGTCGTAGCCGAAATCCTTCATCGGCGAGGTGAAGAAAGGCGAAATCCAGATGGCGTCGGCGCCGAGCGAGGCGACATGCTCCAGCCGCGCGGTGATGCCTTCGAGGTCGCCGATCCCGTCATCGTTCGAATCCTGGAAGGAACGCGGGTAGATCTGATAGATCACCGCTCCGCGCCACCAGTCCTTGTCAACAGGGTTTTGAACGTCAGTCGCCATTTCATTCTCTTCTTGAACAGGGGGTGGGATGCCGGAGCCCGGCATCCCGATTGCAATCTCATCAGCCGCCCTTGACCGAACCGGCCAAGAGGCCGCGCACCAGGAAGCGCTGCAGCGTGAAGAACACCGACAGCGGTACGATGATGGTGATGAAGGCCGAGGCCGTCAGGATTTCCCAATTGCCGCCGCGCGAACCGAGCAGGTTGACGAGACGTCCGGTCAGAACCAGCGATTCATCGCCGGTGCCGAGGAAGACCATGGCGACCAGCAGGTCGTTCCACGTCCAGAGGAACTGGAAGATCGCGAACGAAGCCAGTGCCGGGAAGGACAGCGGCAGGATGATCTTGATGAAGATCTCGAAATCCGAGGCGCCATCGACGCGGGCGGATTCCATGATCTCCTTCGGCAAGCCGGCCATGTAGTTCCTGAGCAGGTAGATGGCGAGCGGCAGGCCGAAGCCGGTATGTGCCAGCCATATGCCGAGATAGGTCTTGGAGGGCACGCCGAAATAGCCGCTGACGCCGTTGTAGATCCTCAATAGCGGGATCAGCGACATCTGCAGCGGCACGACCAGCAAGCCGACAACGACCGCGATCAGCAGTGCCCGGCCGGGGAATTTCATCCAGGCCAAGGCATAGGCGGCAAACGCCGCCACCAGGATCGGAATGACCGTCGAGGGGACTGCCACCGTCAGCGAGTTGATGAAGGAGGCGCCGATGCCTTCCGACGTCAGCACTTGCTTATAGTTGTCGAAAGTGAAGCGCGGCGGGATTTTGGCCGTGTAGAAGATGCGCTGGCCGCGCGTCTCCTCCATCTTCTTGTCGGAGACGATCGAGAAATTACCGTCCTGCTGCAGCGTCAGCGTCGAACCGTCACGCAATGGCGTCGACTGGCCAGGCTTGAACTTGGCCGGTTCGGTGCTGGTTATGCCCCAGTCGCCGACCTGGCCGCCGCCCGAGAGCACATTGCCTGATATGACGAACTTGCCGTCCTTCTCGACCTGTGCCTCGGCGGTCGGGGCACGGAAGACGACGTTCTGGGTCGAGGTGGTCAGTGCCGTCCACCAGCCCGACGCGGCGATCTGGTTCTTGTCGCGGAACGAGGAGATCAGCAGGCCTGCGGTCGGCAATGTCCAGATGACCACGATCAGCAGCACGGAAAGGTGGACGACCCAGACCAGCGGTGATTTTTTCGTCGCATACATCAGCGTCCCTCCATTTCCTTGCGCGCGTTGCGGATGTTCCAGATCATGATCGGAATGACCAGGATCATGATGACGATGGCGATCGCAGCCCCTCGACCAAAGTCGCCGCCGCCGCGGAACATCCAGTCGAACATCAGGTTGGCGAGCACCTGGCTGTTCCATTGACCGTTGGTCATGGCGAGCACGATGTCGAACACCTTCAGCACCAGGATGGTGATCGTGGTCCAGACGACCGCGATCGTCCCCCAGATCTGCGGCACCATGATCTTGAAGAAGATCTGCATGCCGTTGGCGCCGTCGATGATCGCCGCCTCGATCGTCTCTTCGGGAATGCCGCGCAGCGCCGCCGACAGGATGACCATGGCAAAGCCGCTCTGGATCCAGATCAGGATGACCATCAGGAAGAAATTGTTCCAGAAAGGAATGGTCAGCCAGGCTTCCGGCTGGCCACCGAACCAGACGACGATGGCGTTGAGGATGCCAATCTGCGCCGCGCCGACATCACGGAAATCATAGACGAATTTCCAGATGACGGCGGCGCCGACGAAGGAAATCGCCATCGGCATGAAGACCAGCGATTTGGCGATATTACCCCACCAGATACGGTCGGTCAGAACCGCGATCACCAGGCCGAAGAAGGTGGCGGCGGCCGGCACGACCAGCAGCCAGAGGAAATTGTTGAGGATCGACTCACGGAACTGGTCATCGTGCAGCATCCAATTGTAATTGAAGAAGCCGACGAAGTGCTGTCCGCTCTTGTCCATGAAGGACAGCCGGATGGAATCGAACACCGGATAGACGAGATAGAGCGTCAGCGCGATCAGCGCCGGGCCGAGAAACAGCCACGGCCGGATCATCGAGGCCGTGCGCATGTTGCGCGCCGCCTTGGCCGTATCGCCGCCCTTGGCTGGCAGGATCGCGTCGAGAATGATGTTGCTGCCGTAGAAATATCCGGCGCAACCGAGCACGCCGATCGCCATAGTGACGACCGCATAGAGTAGCTGCTCCATGGTTTATCCCCTCCCCGGTAAAACGATGAGCGTCATTATTATGGTTTGTTCCGCCTCGTCGGTTGAGATGGCGCCGGCAAGGTACACTCATTCCAAAGGTGGCGGGGACCGGAAGCCGGCCCCCGCCATCCCGATTACTTCAGCGCGTCCCAGGCCTTCTGGATCGAGGCTGCGACATCGTCGGCCGACTTGCCGCCGACATAGTCGACCATGCCGGTCCAGAAGGCGCCGGCGCCAATCTTGCCGGGCATCTGGTCCGAACCGTCGAAGCGGAAGGTGGTGGCGGTGGTCAGAATCTCGCCCATCTTCTTGGACTGCGCATCGGCATAGGCATCCGGGTTGACGCCCTTGAACGGCGTCAGGAAGCTCTTCTGCGCCATCCAGACTTCATGCGCGATCGGCGTTTCCAGCCAGGCGATGAAAGCCTTGGCAGCCGGCGAATCCTTGGTGATCGTCACCAGCGTACCGGCGCCGAGCACCGGACGGCCGAGATCAGACTTCGAGGCATAGGGCGGCATGTAGAAGAAGTCGGCATCTTGGCCCATCTTCGTGCCTTCCGGGAAGAAGGACGGGATGAACGAGGCCTGATGGTGCAGGTAGCACTTCGGCGGCGAGGTAAAGAGACCCTTCGGGCTGTCGCGGAAGTCGGTGGCGGCCACGGCGGCCACCCCGCCATCGACGAACTTGTCGTTCTTGGCGAACCAGCCGAATTCGTTGATCGCGGCGATCACGGCCGGGTCGGTAAACTTGACCTTGTTGGTGACCCACCCGTCGTAGACGTCGGGCTTCTGCGTGCGCAGCATCAGGTCTTCGATCCAGTCGGTGGCCGGCCAGCCGGTGGCGCCGCCCGAGCCGAGGCCGATGCACCAGGGCTTCTTGCCCTGCGAGGCGATCTTTTCGGTCAGAGCCTTGAGCTCTTCCATGGTCTTCGGCACTTCATAGCCGGCGTCGTCGAAATTTTCCGGCGAATACCAGACCAGCGACTTCACGTCGGACTTGTAGGAGAAGCCGTAGAAATGCGACTTGCCATCCTTGCCGGGATAAGTGCCGAGATCGACCCAGGACTGGCCGGCGGCATAATTGTCCTTCATCCATTTGGCGGTGTCGTCGCCGAGATCGGTGAGAAAGCCCTTGGCGGCAAGGTCGGCCAGCAGGCCCGGTTGCGGCAGGATGGCGATATTCGGCGGGCTGCCGGCCTGCGTGTCGATGACGATCTGCTGCTCGTAGTTTTCAGAAGAAGAATAGTTCACGGTGACGCCGGTGGCGTCTTCGAAATAGGCGAGCATCGACTTCGCGAGCGTCTCGTCTTCGCCGCGCCAGGGTCCGAAAATGGTCAGCGTCTGGCCCTTGAGGTCGCCATGCGCCTTCTTGAACGCGTCATAGCTGGCCCAGTTGAACTGCTTGCCCTCGCCCGGCTTGAACTTGAGGTCGGCGGCGTGCGACGCGCCGGCCATCAGCGCGAATGCGGCAACGCTCAGCAATAGAGTTTTCTTCATCCGATAATCCTCCCTTGGATATGGAATGCGTTATGACCACCCGCGCGGGACGGACGGCCTTTCAAAAGCAGCTTTCGGATTGGGCTTTCAATTATTCCGTCTCCCCGATTTGAAAGCGCTTTAAATAAATAGAACGTCTTTGCGTGTAAAAAGTCAAGAGTGGAAGCGCGAAAATTCGCGGAGAATTTGCCTATTGAGCACCGAACAACCCGAATATCTTACCTTTTCAATCGATTAGCATCATTAACGATTTTTTCGAGATTACAGCCGTGAACGTGCACCGCAATCGTCATTCGACGTGCTTAAAAAAACAATTGATGGCGCTTTCAAAAAAGTCGGACTTATTCTATACTCCTGCTATTGGGAGAAGGCAGCCAGGGCCGAGCGGGAGATCGGCATCAGGTCGTTGCGACAACTGCCGGAGGAGGATCGATCCGCCTATGAACCTGAAAGAATTCGCAAAATCGATCGGCATGAGCCAGACGACCGTGAGCCGGGCAATATCCGGCTATCCGGAGGTCAAGTCCGAGACGCGCCAGCGGATTTTGAAACTCGCGCAGGAACTCGGCTATCACCCCAATCGCTCGGCGGCGGGTTTGGCGACCGGCCGGGCCGGCGCGGTGGGCATCGTGCTGCGCGAGAGCCATGGCTTTGACCCAAACACGACAGAATTCATGGCCGGCCTCGGCAGCCGGCTCGAAACGCGCCAGGTCGATATCCTGATCACCGTCGTCGAGGACAAGGAGGGCGAACTCTCCGCCTACCAGCGGCTCGCCGCCTCCAAGCGCGTCGATGCCGTCATCCTGCATACGCCGAAGATCGACGACGAACGCATGGCCTTCCTCAACAAGCTCAACATGCCGTTCGTGCTGCATGGCCGCGGCAGCGAGGATGGCAATTTCCCCTGGCTCGACATCGACAATCTCGGCGCCATCTACCGCGCCACCGGCTATCTGCTCGACATCGGCCACCGCCGCATCGGCGTCATCAACGGCGAACGCGGCGACGTCTTTGCCGAGCACCGCGAACAGGGCTATCGCAAGGCGCTGAAGGAACACGGCATTGCCTTCCGCGACGAACTGATCACCAACGGCGCCTTCATCGACGATGTCGGCTACCGCTCGATGCAGGATTTTCTGAGCCTGCCCGATCCTCCCACTGCCGTGCTTGCCGGCTCGATGATGACCGCACTCGGCGTCATGCGCGCCGTCCGCTCCGCCGGGCTACAGCTCGGCCGCGACGTCTCGCTCATCGCCCATGACGACGTCTTCAACTACATCAACGCCGACAACATGGTGCCGACCGTTTCGACCACCCGCTCATCGATCCGGGAAGCAGGCATCAGGATCGGCGACATCCTCCTGCAGATGCTGGCAGGGCGGGATGTGTCCAACCACAGCGAAGTCTGGCCGGTGGAACTGGTATTGAGAGAATCGACGGCGCCGCCGATGGGATGAGAAAGGCATTCCAATTTAATTGGACGCGCTTTCACTTTAGAGCCCGATTTAAAAGTAGTTGAGCGATAACAGCAGGTTGTGATTCCCTTTTGGTGCTAAATCAAAATGGGGTTTCCGATGACCTGGACTGTTATCGCTCGGCGTGAGCATAACCGAGACG
>NZ_JBFUFK010000084.1:0-18528 GCF_056403475.1 Rhizobium sp. P2_G9
GTCGACGCACAGATGTCGCCACTCGCCGAGACCATCCATTCAGCGACCCGACCGTCCCCAAAGGTAACCGACCACGGCAGCTATCCCGACGGACAGGAAGACGTTCTGCTTCAGCTTTTCCTCGGCGGCGGTTGCCAGTTCCTTGAATTCCGCCGACGCGATCTGTCTCGTGCCCGAGGCGATTTGCTGGACCGACTCGCGGAGCCGTTCCAGTTCGTTCTTCAGCTCGGCGATTTGCTCTTTCTGGTCAGGAAGAATGGATTCGGCGTCGCGCTCGGCGTTCTTCTGCGCAATCACGTCGTCGGCTTTCGACGTGGCGACTCCGTCCGGGTTGGTCCAAATGCCTGATTGTGAGGGATCGTCTGCCATATGTCCTTCTCCTTAACTGCGCGATAGCGGCCGCCGGCTGGACCGGTGGTCGGCTCAATGCATCAGGCGGCCTTGGGCTTGCCCTTGGAGTTGACGGCTGCGTTGGCGAGCTGGGTCAGCGCGTCGTCGGTCTTGGTCTCCTCGATAAGCGTCACAGTGAGAATATTAGCGATGTCCGGCTTGCCGAGCTGTAGCGCCCAGGCCTTCAACGTTCCGTACCGCGCGATCTCGTAATGCTCGACAGCCTGGGCGGCGGCAAGAAGGCCTGCGTCGAGCGCATCTGAATCCTTGAATTCCTCGAGGATTTCCGAACCTTCCTCAAGGATTCCGTCGATGGCGGGGCAAGTCTTGCCGCGAGCGGGCTTGCCGAGCAGTTCGAAGATTTCAAGAAGTCGCTCGACCTGTCCTTCGGTCTCCTGCAGATGCTTGTCGAACGCCGCCTTCAGCGCCTGGTCTTTCGCCCCGCGGCTCATCTTCTTCAGCGCCTTCACGATTTGGCGTTCGGCATAATAGATGTCCTTCACGCCGTCGAAAAACATGTCGTCGAGTGTCTTGGCAGGCATTGGCATACTCCGTGCTTTGGGTGGTAGTGGCCGAGCAACCTTGTGACAATCGAATGTCGCTCTGGCAGTCTCGACGGACTCAACGCGGTCGATAAGGGACGGTTCCGTGTGCGAAATCGCACCCATATCGCCGCGCCCCCGGCGACCCCGGAGACCTCAGGACCGCCGTAGCAAGGATCGAGATGACGCATACCCTACTTGACGGGCGGCGAAGCCTTTCCAAGCTTTAACGACGGCTCGCGCGCCCAGACCCGGAGCTTGCCAAGTTCCGCAACGAATGCCGAGAGGCTCTCGCCGGGAAGCTCGATGGTGCCCTCGTCCAGCTTGTCCGCGATGCCCGCCACTTGCATCAGCGGAAGGGCGTCAGCGACATAGCCGATGAACTTGCAATGCTGGAAGGCGTCGACGACAAAGTCGCGCGCCGTGGCTTCTACGACAAGGTCGTCGATGGCCCGCGCAGACGCAGAAGCGCAACGGCGTCGAACAGGACCGAGGGACCGCCGTCAATCATGAATTGGGCAGGAACCAGGCTCCCGTCTGACGCGACGACACCAGTGACTTTGGGCGCTATGAGAGCGACATCCGCTTTCTCCGCCATGATGGCATCCTGCAGGCCTTTGAGAAGGTTGGCATCGACGCCGTCAGTCACGAGAATACCAAGCTTGCGCCCTTCGAAACGCTTTGGGCCGCGTTCGACGATGCTGAGCGCAGGCGATGGGTCGAGGTCCTGACGTGTGGGAACGGCGGCGTCCGCTGGCTTGGGCATCGATTGGAAGCCGAGCCTTTCGGCGACCGCGCTCGCCAGCGTCTCGTCGATGTTCATGAGATGTGAGACGACGCGTTCCCGGATCACGGGCGTTTCGACCTTCGAAAGTTCGAACGTCAGTGCCATCTGGATATGACGCTGTTCTGGCGGCGCCTGGCTGATATAGAACTGGCGTGCCTGGCTGTAGTGATCGGCGAAGCTTTCGGGCGAAACCTCACCTTCTGGCCCTGTTCCTCGGCCGGGAAATGCGTGAAGCCGCTCACAGGTGACTCTCGAGGGCCTTCACTCCACGAGTTCGGCTGGTAGTTAGCTCGGCCCGCCGGATTGCGCATGGCCATGTGGCCGTCCTGTTGGAAGTGATGGAACGGGCATTTTGGCGCGTTGATCGGAATATGGGTGAAGTTTGGACCGCCTAGGCGCTTGAGCTGTGTGTCGAGATAGCTGAAATTCCGCCCCTGCAGCAGCGGATCGTTGGAAAAGTCGATGCCCGGAGGCACGTTCTGCGTCATGAACGCAACCTGCTCGGTCTCGAAGAAGAAATTGTCAGGCATCCGATCGAGCACCAACCGCCCGACAGGCTTTGGCGGCAGGATTTCCTCGGGTATTATTTTGGTTGGGTCGAGGATATCGAAATCGAAATTGTCGGCGAATTCCTGATCGAACAACTGCAGACAAAGTTCCCATTCGGGGAAGTTGCCTGACCTAATGGCATTCCAGAGGTCGCGGCGGTGGAAGTCGGGGTCGGCACCGTTGATCTTCACCGCTTCGTTCCACGCGACGGACTGTAATCCCAACTTTGGCTTCCAGTGGAATTTGACGAATGTGGATTCGCCCTTGGCATTGACCAGCCGGAAGGTGTGAACGCCAAATCCTTCCATGAACCGGAAGGAGCGCGGAATGGCGCGGTCCGACATCACCCACATGATCATATGCATGCTCTCGGGCGTCAGGCTGATGAAGTCCCAGAAATTGTCGTGCGCGCTCTGCGCCTGCGGAAAGTCACGGTCAGGCTCCGCTTTCACCGCGTGAACCATGTCCGGAAATTTAATCGCGTCCTGGATGAAGAACACCGGGATATTGTTACCTACAAGGTCCCAGTTGCCCTCTTGTGTGTAGAGCTTGACAGCGAAGCCGCGGACATCGCGGGCAAGGTCGAACGACCCCTTGTTTCCGGCCACAGTCGAGAAGCGGACAAAAGCGGGAGTTCTCTCGCGTGCACGCTGAAAGATGTCAGCCTTGGTGTAGGCGGCCAAAGATTCATATGTTTCGAAGAAGCCATGCGCCCCGTAGCCGCGCGCATGGACAACGCGTTCGGGAATGCGCTCGTGATCGAAATGGAAGATCTTTTCGCGGAAATGGAAATCATCGACAAGCAGGGGGCCACGTGCGCCGATGCGAAGCGAGTTCTGGTCGTCCGAGACAGGCCCGCCTTGCGCAGTGGTCAGAACAAGCTGCGCTTCTTCGGCGATCTGATGCAGTTCTCCCCCCTGACCTCGTGCAAGCGTCTGATCATGGATGTGGGCGTCGACAGCATTTGATTTGGTAGATTTGGAGGGCGATGCGTGCGTTAAGGACTTTTTGGGCATCTGGTGCTCCGAAAGGAATTGTTGAAACCAGAACGCCAACTCCAGCGGCTGCGGGAAGTTCCTGCGCCATATCGTACAATCCAGCACGCGGCAGGCTTAATGTACGCTCGCTGCATTTAATGGTCCGAGCTCATGCGGCACAACGTTACGCCCTGATGTGCTGTGTGAGCCTCCATCGTATTGTTTAAGTTCGGAGAAGAGGTTTCGGACGAAGCCGCGTACTTCTCCGGCATCCGCACGACAGAGCGGACCCGGAATTGAAGCATCTCATTGGCAAGCCCATCACGGCCCAGACGACCAAAAGCATGGACAATTCAGAATTTGCGAGCCTGCGTAAACCTATCGCATTAGTTGTCGACGACGAGCTTTTGATTCTGATGGACCACGTCGATATGATTTCCATGGTCGAGGCGACGACGATGGAACAGGCATATTTTTTCCTTGAAGAGCACTTGTCGCTGCAGCTGCTGTTCAACGATGTCGAGGCCCCTGGCGAGATTATCGGATTCGAACTTGCCAAAATAGTCGCAGTGAACTGGCCGCACATCGCCATCGTAGTCGCCTCTGGTGCAGCGTACCCGCAGCCCGGCGACCTGCCCCACGGGGCGACGTTCATGGCCAAGCCCCTGTCGCAAGCGATGGTTCACGAGGCGGTCACGGAACATCTCAAAAAGCCCCAAGGTGCGCGCGGGCGTCCGCCCTCGACGTCGAGCAAAATGTATCCCACCAAGCGGCACGGTTTCTCAGGTCACAACGGAAGATATCTGCCGTCGATTTTCAACGTCACCGAAAGCCCGTCTTTCGACCAATCGTGTTCCAGTGTGCCGCCGAGATGACCTGCCAACGTTCGGTGAAGGAGCTTGCTTCCGTAACCGATTGCGCCATCCGGTTTCACGACCTCGGGCCCGCCTCGCTCCGTCCATTGTATTTCGACATCGTCGCCGACCATCGATCCGGACACATCCAGTGTTCCTTCAGGCGCAGATAACGCGCCGTATTTCATTGCATTAGTAGCGAGCTCGTGAATTACCAATGCGAGTCCAGTGGCCGCCGTTTCGCCCACTCCCAGACGGGGAACTGCGACCCTGATGCGTCCTGCGAAAGCGCCATCATCGTCATAGGGCGCGAGCAACATGGTGATGATGTCGCCGAGCAAAGCGGCGTTTCCCTGTCCATGCGGTAATGGCCGAACGAGGTCATGCGCACGACCAAGCGCCGTAAGCCGGCTTGTGAGCTGCTTTGTCATGTCCTCGATCGAAGTCGACGATCGCGATGTGATGTGGGTCAGCCCGGTGGCGATCGCTAGGAGGTTTTTGACCCGATGGCTCATTTCACCAGCGAGGAGTTCGTGACTTTCCTCGGCGTTTTTCCTACCCGTCACGTCCAGAAAGATTCCTGTCATCTTTCGGTTCTTCATACCCGCGTCTTTTCCTTGTCCCCGGGCCGACACCCAACGGACGTCAGTTCCGACGACTATTCGGAAATCGATTTCATACGGTCCCAATAGAGCCCTGGTGGCGGTGAACGCCGCCCTGACCCGATCCCGGTCAGCCGGGTGTACTTTTTCGGAAAGATGTTCGAAGGTGAGGCGTTCGGCCTTTGTAACATCCCACAACACGTAGCCTTGTCTGTCCATGACCAGATCGTCAGTATCGACTTGCCAGGACCAGAGCGCCACCCCTGCCGCTTCGATCGCTTCACGTAGTTGTCTTGACGACCAGTCTGAATGCTCGGAACCAAATTCCACGGCCGCTCACATCCTTTTCCTTGGTTTAGGATCGGCCTTTACCTTAAGGGTTAGGCGGTCTTGTTCTTCCTTGGCAAGTCTCGCATCACGTAGACGGGATGTTTTCTCGTCACGAGCTTTCGTTAGATGGTCGATTTCGTCGGACGCCTTGCCGCGGGCGAAAAATTGGGACTGCAGCTCGTTGAAGGCCATTTCCGCCCGCTCGCGGGACTTGTTGCTCGCCATTTAGTCTCCAATGATTCAAAAAAAGGCCCCAAAGTCCGATTCGCCAATAGACCCACTTCCGGCAGCGCCTATCCACGCCTGGTCAAAGTGTAAAGAAGTTAGGATCGAGCCGCCTGAGATTAGAGGCCGACATCAACTTGTTGTCGCGGTCCATCTCGTAGCCGATACTCTGGCCTTCGACATTTTCGCGCATGCCAGCTCGCTCAATGGCAGAAAGATGGCCGAACGCGTCACCGCCGCCCTTGTCGGGCGGGAAAAAACCGAAGCCTTTGGTGGAATTGAACCATTCAACTGTGCCGGCGGTCATGACAAAACCTTTGATAGCAATATTGAACCACCGCGGATACTCGATCGCGCAGCGGATAGTAATAGCGATTTTTGAAAGGAAAGGTTCGTTCAGGGCGCGGTGCCAATCGCGCGGTAACCAAAGCTCAGCAAGCAAATCTCGATAAACTAAAAATAGCGACGACCCACTCTTTTGTCAACGTAAAGTTACAGGCAGGTTGGATACGGTCTCTTGTGTGCAATATCTGACTCACATCGGCAGATGACTGCCATAGATGATTTCATGCACGTTGGCCACATTGAGGATCGCGATCAGCACGTCCTCGAGCCCCACATTCAAGTCTTCCCATGGCAGAACCGACGGCGCATTCTCTCGCGAGAATTTCACCTGGGACCAGCAGAACGACACTCATCATGGACCGGTATCCGACACCGTGATAAGTCCAGTGGAAACCGACCAGTTTGATCTTCTCGGAGGTGGCGCGATCCAGCAGCATCTGCCTGCCTAAGTGCGATGTCCGGCTCGGTGTCGAAGCCGGAATGCCCAATCCCGGGTGTTCGAAGAACTGATCTCGCTGGTGCGGGCGTCACCTGTGTCCGGAAGGCACTCGGAATGTTCGGTTGGAGTTCGTCGACGACGTTGGACTGCTCTGGTCTAGTTTAGCGCATGAGATGGCGAAATCGCCAATGTGCTGCGCAGGCGCGGTAATCACTAGGCGGACTTCGGCGGCTAAGCCGCAAATCTGCTGGATAGAGGTTCAGCGATGGAAAGTGGGGCATGCACGGAGAGCACATCGAGAGCGGCAAAGGTCCGGCACTTGCCGTTCCCTGGGAAGCGTTAGAAGAGGCGGGCGTGATCGGAGACGTGTTGGACTGTTTCGAGGAAAAGTTCGCGTATCGGAATTCCGACGACGACCAGTCGTCTCACTCGAAACGCTCAGAGGGAAGGATCGCCGGTTGCGTCTTTCGGGATCGGCTTTTCCGCCGTCAGGAAATTGCCGATTGGGTGGAGCGCTTCGAAATTGTCGCAGGCGACTTTGATAATGACCAGGATCGGCACCGCCATGAGTGCTCCGACAAAGCCCCAGAGCCAGGACCAGAAAGAGATCGAGATGAACACGAACACGGCGTTCAGTTCCAGTCTCCTTCCCAGAAGCATCGGCGTCAGGAACTGGCCCTCCAGAATATGGACCAATAGAATGAAGGTCGGGGCAATCAAAGCGTATAAGGTGTCGTCGAATGTGACGATCGATATCGCGCCGACCAAGACGAGGGCGATGAGCGCACCCACATAGGGCAAGTAGTTTAGGACCGCAGACGCCGCGCCCCAAACCAGAGCGTTCGGCATTCCGAGCAGCCACATTCCCGAACCCACTACGATTCCGACGACGATGTTGATCATCGTGATTGTAAAAAGGTAGCGTGATATCTCCGCCTGGATGTTGTAGATGACCTTGAGCGCCTTCTTCTTGTCACTGAGGTTGGGGAACACCTGGATTATCTTCTGGTAAAACAGGGTTCCCGAAGCGAGCAGGAAAAGCGAGAGCACGAAGGTTACCGCGAACGTGGTGCCTGCCGAAAGAAGGTTCCCCGCCGCTCGCGAGACGATGCCTGGCTGAGCAACTGCCACCTTCTGGATGGTGGCGTCGTCGACGTTCTCTGACACCTTGTCGATCTGGGCGGTCGCCTTTATCGCCTTGTCGAACATGTGCCGGACTGTGTCGGCCCGTGCGCGCAGTTTGTCGCCGATCTCAGGCGCGTCGCTTATCATTTGAGAAATGGGGCCACTTGTGAAATAGCCCAGCGTTCCTAGGCAGAAGGCCGAGATGAGTATGAGGATAGTCGCTCCCACCGCGGACGGCACTCCCCACTTTCCCATATACCGGACGACCGGAGTGAGTGTCGTCGCGAGGATGAAAGCAAGGAACACGGGCGTGAGGAATTCGCGGCCGATGTAAAGGCCACAAACCGCCATCATCAGGAATATGCCGACGATGTAGGGATGGGACCGCGTTGATGGGGTAAGCCTGCGCTGCCACCGCTTCTTGACAGTACCACCGGACATGAATTTCTCCGTATAGCATTGCGCGAATTTGCCGCTGCCATTGGCTGTGGGCATCGTCCGGATTGTCTGGTAGGCCTTTTCGTGTCTGATTAGGTTAGTCGCCGTACGCGAGGATCGCGACGCCGTTCCATCTTTTCCGACCGTATCAGATAGCACCGTAACCTGCAGTCTCGACTACATTGACGGGGACTTTACTGCCGGGCGCTTTCACCTCCTGCAGGCAAACCACTTCGAGAGAGGCCTCCGCGAGCTATCACAGTAACACCTGAAGTGGCGTTCACTCCGTTGACATTGTATGTGGCCATCCTCAAATCGTGGACTCTTCTGAGCGAAAATTCAGCTGCACGTTTATGGGGTAAGCGTTGAAACGTCGAACGTCGGGAGGCGGCATTCGATCGACGTCATTTCTGCTCCGAGTTCGATGGGCCACTCCCTGGTATCGTCGTCGTGGCAACCGAAACCGGATCGCTGGCGGGAAACGACGATGCCAGCCCTTCGTCAAGCTGGTCGTTCACTGAGTGAGACTTCCTAGCTTCACGCTCTTCGCGCAGCGACACGGCCGCGGCACTTTCGCCATCGGTCGTCGCCATAGTCGGATCGGACGACCGCCCGGCAATGTCGGCGTCCCGAACCAGAGCCTCGATGTCGGTGTTCACGACGTCGAACAGCATCCCCTTCGCCAGCGCCTCCGCATTGATTTTGGTAACCCCGTCATCTTCGTGCCGCGACATCCGGACCGAAACTACGTCGCCGCCGTCGCCTACGAATTCCACGGTGAGTATGTGGGCATCGTCATGCACCAGTTTATCCACGATTTCCATTGATCGGCTCCTTTCAATTGCGGGTTCAATCGCGCAAGCGATATCCACGTCGCGCGGTCAAGCCGACAAGTGCCCAGAGTCCGAGCGAGATAGCCGTCGCGGCGACGACGGGGTGGGCCTCGATGGTACGGGCGGTTGTCTTTGCCAAGTCTGACACCGAGCGGCGCAAGTCCGCGATCTGTGATCGAATCGGTTCGAGATCGCTGTCGCCAGCTCCCGATGTCGGATCGGTTATGCTGAGCTTGTCGAAGTCTTCGGGATGTATGATCCCTAAGGGTATTGGCGGGCCGATCTCGGACATTTCTGTTTCTCCGTTAGAGCGTGCTTCGTGCCCGCCTGAGCATAGTCAATTTGATGCGGTACCGTCGTCAGGCGTGAACGCCATGATCTGCGTGAGCAATTGTTTGGCGTGGAGATAAATTTGAGAATCGCTCATCGAGCCTACATTCTCGTCTTTGAGATGGATCGCCACATTGTCTGATCCCTCTCCGCGGAAAGTCACCTCGACGCCGGGTTGGGCGGTTCCTCTTACGATACTTGCGCTGATGACTTTCAAAGCGAACCTCCCAATGTGTGCAAGCACTCAATGCTCGCTCCATGCGAAGGTTCCGGCGACAATCCAGCGGATTGCGATCGCGCTCGGAGTCGAGGAGCCCGATCCCGCCACCTCCGTGTATTGGACCGCTGTTTGACGAGCGATGCCAACTCTCCGCCACTGAGCGCCCCGTCGGGTCAGCTTCCCTTTTTCATCATGTCGCGCAGGAGAAAGTTCGTCTCTTCGACGTCGACTTCGTGCAACATGACCGCGTCGGCGATGGCCGCGATGGCCAGGGTGATCTCCGATATCGTCCATCCGGCCGCTTCGGCGTCGTCCATCACTTTCGTAACGGCACCCGCGATCGCGTCCTGGCATTCCTCGATCCGACGCGGGTGGAACGCCGGAAGAGTCGGCGGATCGACGGAGGTGTCGTCGGGATGCTTGTTCATGTTCATGACGGTATTCCTTTTCGGCCAAAACGCGCCTCGAAAGCGGCCGGTTCCGCCACGTCCAGGTCGCGGACTTTGGTTGACAACGTCTTGCGCAGAAATTCGCCACCCAGATCGACGCCTTCGTACGAGATGCGGGCGGCGAGGGCTGCCGCTTTCAGCGCCAGTCGATCGCGCCAGCAGTCCGGCGACGCCGGATCATGAATCAGACGGTCAAGCGACTTCAGGGTACCGCCGGCAAAGTCAGCATCGGATTCGGTGGCGTCGCGGCCGCGCGTCACCGCCCAGCCTGGCAGGCGGGGCGACCACGTCTAGGGATGGCCCTATGACAGGCAGGAGCGAATCCATGCGGGAAAGCGTAAATCAGGCGTTCAGTTTTTATCAGAAATATTGCAATAAACCGCACAGTCCGTCGTCGACAAGTAACGTCCGATAATGCATTATCGGACGTTTTATATCGCCGACTGGCGGTGCGGTTTTTTTGCTTATGTCGCTGGTAAATCGCACGTCTTTTGCACCCTCGGTCACCACAGTTTGGTTACTTCAGCCTCGTTGAGGCCGCCGCCCTGCTCCCACCCGGCTTGGGTCTTCTGTTGACCCAACTTGAACTGCGGCTGTTTAGCCAGCGCCGTTCGCCAAAAATGCCGGCATTTCTTTGCCCGCGGCGACCGACGGCTGAGAATGAAACAGGTGGCGCCAGCCGTTTCCGTTCCATTCATGCAAATCAACTTTGCTTTCACTCAGGTTGAACCTGAGCAAATTCCGGTCGGTATGCCATCACCAAATTCAGGGGCGACGGATGATGCTCAACGAACTTGTTTTCGCCATTGTAGCTGTCAGCAATGGGCTGGACGTGTTCGCTGCGATTTTTTTATTCGTCCGGCGGGCGTTTCCGACCCCGAGCCGAGGGACGATCCGATGTGGGCCTCAAAACCAAAGAAGCGTGCGCTATCGCACCGTCACCAAGATGTCATTGGCTATTTATCTGTCTGTTTACGTTCCTTCGCGACAATAGTGGACTTATAAGTCGTGTTTAGAAGGAAAGACAATGGCAACTGGTTGCGAAGGATGCCGACGGGGTGAGAACTTCGAAACACAGTTCTCAATGGCGTTTCAACCAATTGTGGACATCGGCGCCCGCAGAATATTCGGCCACGAGGCCTTAGTGCGAGGCCCGAGGAGCGAGGGAGCCGGCAGCGTGTTGGCACAGGTCGATCCGGCCAACCGTTATGCGTTCGATCAGCAGTGCCGCGTCAAGGCAATTGAGCTGGCAGCGCAGCTCTTTCCGCGAGGAGAGGATGTCAAGCTATCAATCAATTTCATGCCGAATGCAGTTTACGAGCCGCGCGCCTGCATTCGCCTCACATTGGCGACCGCCGAGAAAGTTGGCTTCCCACTCGACCAAATTGTGTTCGAGTTTACCGAAAATGAGGTGCTCGACACCAAGCACGTCCTCAACATCCTGCGCACATATCGGGAAATAGGATTTAAGACGGCGCTCGACGATTTCGGCGCCGGCTATGCCGGGCTATCGCTGCTGACGAAGTTCCAGCCGGACATCGTGAAACTGGATATGGAGCTTATCCGCGACATCGACACCGACCCTGTCAAGCGTACTGTCGTCACCCATACGTTGAAGATGTTGAATGACCTTGGCATCACACCTCTCTGCGAAGGGATCGAAACTGCCGAAGAATTGGCTGCACTCAAGGATCTCGGTGTTGAGCTCGTTCAAGGATATTTTTTGGCAAAGCCAGCCTTCCAATCTTTGGCGTCGCCAAGTGCGTACGGAGTTGCCGCTCAGCGTGCCTAGCTCACACCATGGCGGATAAGACCGGGGGTGTGGTGGAGGACGATTTGGTTTTAATGAACCCACGCCGCAGCAGGGTTTTACCATTGTGCCTATGCGACCCATAGTGGCGCTGTCTTCGTGGCCCACATTTCGTTCCCGCTGCTGCTCGGCTGGTAGATGTGACGATCGATGTGAAGAACGGTCGATGATTGAACACAGTTCGCTCGACGAAGCGGTCTTGCGCCCGTCCGCGAGGTGGCGGCGTCTAGGAAGTCGCTCGCGACATGTTGGCCTGTCCTGGTTTGCGACCACGCTTTATTTCAAAGCATCTACGGCCTCCGGTGAGACCGTCACACTAAAATCGGGTTTTCCACGCTTTCGGGCCTGTTGCCTCAGCAGCTTCCTGCTGGATTCGGACGACACCAATGCACGTTTCAGACGGCTATCTGTTCACGCGCGGGAGGCGCATTCAAGTTGGACGAGGGGAGACATCGTCTATCAAAGGAGGCCGCTAGGCTCGCTTTGGCTACTAGCGCAGTCGGCATCGGTATCTGGGAGTGGCACCTGGCAGACAACTCTTTCGAGTATTCCGACATCGCCAAGGCGATCTGCGGCCTTCCGATCGACGACCCGGTGACTTGGGATGGCCTCAAGAAAACTGTGCACCCCGCAGATTATCCGCGAACGTCCGCAATGGCAAAGCGGGCCTTAGATCCCTACCTCCGCGAGCGTTTTCCGTACGAGTGCAGGTTAATACGACCAGATGGGAGCATCCGATGGGTACCTATGAGCGGAACAAACATGTTCTGTGCCGGTTGAGCGGTCAGTCGTCAATCGGTTCAGGAGAGCTCTATGCCAGACGAAACTAATCAAGCGCCAGGAAGTCGCGCCAACCAAAACTCTGATCAAAACGATAGCGGTAAGCCAGCGTCTGCACTCAACGATCTCAAAGACAAGATCACAGACGACATGAACGCAGCGAAAGACGCTGTGAAAGATGGCGCCGACTCTGCGATGCAAAAGGTCCAGTCCACCGTCGCCGAGCAAACAAATTTCGCTGCTCATCAGGTCGGTGGAATTGCGACCGCTCTTCGGAAGGTTGGCGCTGAACTTGAGAGGGGCGATCAGCCCGAAGTTGGACGCTACGCGCAGCAAATCGGCGAGAGTGTTCAAGCGATCGCAAAAAAGATCGAAGGGCGTGATCTCGGCGAGATCGCCAACATGGCCGAAGACTTCGGCCGGAAGCAACCGCTCGCTTTCCTTGGTGTCGCAGCGCTTGCGGGACTGGCGGCGAGCAGGTTCCTAACGGCCTCGGCGAAACGGACGTCGAACACAGCGACGTCAATGCCAAAGGTCCCCAGCAATTCAGATGTGTCGCAGGTGAGAAGCTTTGCTTCCACCGGAGGATCAGACAATGGTTGAACCGAACAACAGTGTGCCGCTTTCCGAACTGATCGGCGGACTTGTCTCGGATGTCTCCGGTCTTTTGCGAAAGGAAATTGATCTCGCTAAAACAGAGGCGTCGGAAAAAATATCCAGCGCCTTGAGCGGTGTCGAAACTTTGGTGGTCGGCATCGTCTTGGCCATCGGCGCAGTCGGTGTATTCTTGAGCGCTTTAGTTAGCGGCCTGGCAACATTACTGGTTCACAGCGGAATGACGGACGAGGGCGCCCACGGATTGGCAGCACTGATCATCGCCATTGTGATTGGCGGTCTCGCATGGTTGCTCGTCTCCAAGGGTCTCGCTGGATTGCGCGGAGCCAACTTCAAACTCGACCGTACAACCGCATCGCTTCGTCGTGACGTCGATGTCGTCAAGGAGAAAATCTGATGGACAGTTCCGAAAAATCCTCTGTGACCATCCAGCGCGAGATCGACGTCGATCGCCAACGTATCGAAGCCCGGATCGGGGCCATTCAAGAGCGAATGTCTCCTGGTCAGTTGATTGATGAGGTTCTCGCATATGCCAAGGGCAGTGACGGCGGAGAATACATCAGCAATCTCGGGAAAGCGCTCAAGGCAAATCCTTTACCCGTAGCCTTGATGGGCGTCAGCCTGGCTTGGTTGATCGCGAAACAGGGGACAGTAACACCCCTAACCTCATCAGCCATACCTTATCAAGATGATCCCCTCTACTATGTTCAGGGTCGCGTTCGTCGTGTTGGATCGGCGGAAGAGGTTGATGGTACACATTATACCTATTTCACCGACGACGCTGGACAACGCTTCAAAGCATTGACCGACGACGCCGGACGCCGTGCTGGCAATTTCGTGGATGCTACTGGCAGAGCATATCGTGGTTTTGCGGATGCGACGGGAGCGCAGATCTCACAGATAACTGACGAGGCCGGCACACTGCTGGACGCTTCGACGGGCTGGCTCTCGGATACCTGGCAGCAAGTTAAGAACACTGCGGCCGGACTGGCACAGAAGGTGGGCGATACGACAAGCGCAATGTCCGGCTCTGCCTCGAATCTCGGAACCTCGATCCAGGATCAGACAGCGCGCCTCAACGACGTGATTTTGAGCCAGTTCCGCGATCAACCTCTTGTCGGCGGCGCGCTGGCATTCGCGGTCGGCGCAGCGATCGGTGCAGCCCTTCCCCACACCGACAAAGAGGACGAGATGCTGGGAGAAGCTGCAGATCGCTTGAAAAGCCAGGCCACATCTCAAGCTTCCGAACTGGTGGAACAAGGTAAAGACATTGCGTCGGATGCTCTGGATAAGGCCGTATCAGTAGCCGCGGATGTCCACGATGCTGCTAAGGACCGTATCGTTGCAAATGTCGATCAATTCAAAGATCGAACTTTAAACCGATAAAATTCTTCCATGAAAAGCGCCGCCCTCGTTTGAACGCGGCGCTTTTTTCACAGAATTCGCGTGCTCAATTTCGCTTGGCTTGCCTTTGAACATGCCTTGCATAGGCACAGGAAACCGTACCAGCCCTCCGGTTTCATGCGGAACGGCTGAGCTCACTGTACAGGAACCGGCAGCGGGCCAGTCCACCCAAGCGCTAACCAACCTCGGGTCGGACCGGATCTGGGACCTCTTTTTGAACCCCCTGCGCTGAAACGCATTACTCGGCACGGTCGCGGCAATTTGCGGGGGCGATCAAAAAATCAAAGGAAAAAGTATGAACAGCCAAATCCGGCAATGGTGGCATCCGAAAACCGTGTATCAAATCTACCCGCGCAGCTTCTGCGACAGCAATGGCGACGGCATCGGCGATCTGCCCGGCATAACATCCAGGCTTGATTACCTGCAGTCGCTGGGTATCGGCCTCATCTGGCTATCACCGGTGTTCAGATCCCCGATGGACGACAACGGCTACGACATATCCGGTTATCAGGAGATCGCCCCCGAGTTCGGTACACTTGCCGATTTTGACCAACTGCTGGCGCAAGCTCGTAGCGCGACATCGGCATCATGCTCGACCTCGTCGTCAACCACACGTCCGATCAGCATCCCTGGTTCGTTGCCGCAAAGGCATCTAAAGACAACCCCTATCGCGACTATTACATCTGGCGGGAAGCGTCGGGCGAAGGCTTGCCAAATACAATTCCCTCAGTCTTCGGCGGCCCTGCCTGGACGCTTGATCCCACGACCGGGCAGTACTTTTTCCATCAATTCTCCAGCCGGCAGCCCGATCTCAATTGGGCCAATCCTGCTGTCCGCGATGAAATTTATCGCATGATGAATTGGTGGCTTGATCGAGGGATCGCGGGATTCAGGATGGATGTCATCGACCTTATCGGCAAAGAAGTTGACCAGGAGATTACGGCGGAGGGGCCACATCTGCACGACTATCTGCAGGAGATGCATCGTGAAACTTTTGGCAGTCGCGATGTGGTCACCGTCGGCGAGGCGTGGAGCGCAACACCGGGCTCGGCGTTGCTCTATTCCGGGCGGGATCGCCATGAACTGTCGATGGTCTTCCAGTTCGAACACGTCACTCAACAGTGGGACAGCGTCTACGGCAAATGGCGCGCAAAACCGTTCGATCTGGTTGGGCTGAAAGCCGTCCTGAGCAAATGGCAATATGCGCTTGCCGACGATGGCTGGAATTCGCTGTTCTGGGGCAATCACGATCTGCCGCGCGCCGTTTCGAAATACGGCGACGCGATAGGCCATCATCATAGCTCCGCCAAGATGTTGGCAACCGCGCTGCACTTTATGAAAGGGACACCGTTCGTCTACCAGGGCGAGGAAATCGGCATGACGAACGCATCCTTTTCTACCGTCGACCAATACAAAGACATAGAGACGCTCAACATATATCGCCTGCACATCGACGCCGGCCTGTCGCCAGAAGATTTCATCGTCGGCGCAAACCAGAACGGCCGTGACAATGCGCGGACACCTATGCAATGGAGCGCTGCGCCGCATGGGGGATTTACAACTGGCGTCCCGTGGATTGAAACCAATCCGAATTATGCCACCATCAACGCCGAACAAAGCGTTGCAGACCAAACATCGATCTGGAACCATTATCGCACGCTGATCACACTCAGGCAGACCCATCCGATAATCGTTTATGGCACCTACCAGTCCTATCTGGATCAGCACGCTCAAGCCTTCGTCTATACCAGAACGCTCGACGAGCAACGCATCGTCGTCATTGCCAATTTTTCCCGCGAGGACGTGTCCGTGACGCTACCGGGAGAGCTGCAGATCGAGGGCGAAACGTTGATCACGAACTATCAGTCCAGGTCCAGGTTGAACGAAACCGTGAGCTTGCAGCCCTTCGAGGCGTTTGCAATACTCCAAGCCCTCTGATCTGGGGAACAAGCTGTGCTCGCTGGAGTTATCAGCTTCGGCCGACGGCGGCTGACATCCTTTAAGGTCTATCATGACAGAATTGTCCGCTTCATCCGGTCAACGGCTTTCGGCAGAGGGTCAGCGACGCTGTCCCGTCGGGGCCGAACTACAAGGAAAAGGCGCGTCATTCCGCGTCTGGGCGCCTGCCTGCTCCACGATCGACATTCTCGTCAATGGCGGAGCCAGCCACCGCCTGACGAAGGAGGCTGACGGATATCATTCTGGATTTGTCGGCGGCGTCACCGCCGGCGCAGTCTACCAATTGCGCCTTGAGGGACGTGACGAGCGTTTCGCCGATCCCGCCTCACGATTCCAGCCGGACGGGCCTGCGGGCCCATCGATGCTCGTCGATCCCGGAGAGTTTCAGTGGCGCGACGCGGAATGGAAAGGCGTTGGCGCCGAAGGCCAGGTCATTTATGAGATGCATATCGGCACCTTCACCCTTGAGGGCACTTGGAAGGCTGCTACGCAGCATTTGCACAAGCTCAAGGACATTGGCGTCACGATTATCGAGGTGATGCCGATCCACGAATTCTTCGGTGCGTTTGGCTGGGGATATGACGGGGTGCTGCTCTACGCGCCCACCCATCTCTACGGCACGCCGGACGATCTTCGCGCCTTTGTGGATAGCGCACATGCGATTGGCCTCGGCGTCATTCTCGATGTCGTCTACAATCACTTCGGCCTCGGCGAAAAGCACGAGCATTTTAGTCCCGATTATTTCACCGACAGATACGAAAACGATTGGGGCAGGTCGATCAATTTCGATGGTCCGAATTCAGCCGGAGTTCGGACCCTGATATCGCAGAATGCCGCCTACTGGATTCGGGAATATCACTTCGACGGTCTGCGGCTTGACGCCACGCAGGCGCTGTTCGACGAGAGCGCTGAACATATCATCGCGGAGGTCGCCCGGGAAAGCCGCGCTGCCGCTGGCGACAAGCAGATTTACATCGTCGGCGAAAACGAGCCGCAGCATACGAGATTGGTGAGGCCGGCGGAGAAGGATGGATACGGGCTGACTTCGGTCTGGAACGATGATTTTCATCATTCTGCCATAGTGGCACTGACTGGCCGAAGCGAAGCGTATTATCATGACTACAGTGGTAATGCGCAGGAACTCATAACGGCCGCCAAATATGGCTATCTGTTTCAAGGGCAGCGCTACGACTGGCAGGATCATATGCGGGGCACTCCGGGTCTGGAACTGGACGCCGCGTGCTTTGTCCATTTTCTGCAAAATCATGATCAGGTTGCAAACTCGGCGCTCGGGCTGCGGTTGAACGCACTCTGCTCGCCGGCGCGGCTCCGTGCCGCGACCGCTCTCCTTCTGCTCGGACCACAAACTCCTATGCTATTTCAGGGGCAGGAGTTTGCCAGCAGCAAGCCGTTCCTCTATTTCGCTGACTTTCCCGCCGAGACGGCACTTCTGGTGCGCAAGGGCCGCCAACAATCTCTGGCGCAGTTTCCGAGTCTCCAGGATGAGGCAATGGTCGCAGAACTCGCCGATCCGATCGCACGAGACACCTTTGCGCGTTGCAGGCTCGACTGGTCCGAGTTCGACCTGAACCGGCATGTCGTCTCCCTTCATCGCGACCTGCTGGCGATGCGGCGAAGCGAGATGGCTTTTGCATCTGCAAACGCGATCGGCGCTCGCAAGGTCGATGGCGGCGTTCTCTGTGCTGACGCCTTTTACCTTCGCTTCTTCGCTGACGATAGCGCAGAGGATCGACTGCTGTTCGTCAATTTCGGCGCCGACATCGAAATCAAGAGTATCGCCGATCCATTGGTTGCGCCGCCGGCCAAAGGTAGTTGGTCGCTTCTTTGGTCAAGCGAACACCCAAGCTACGGAGGCGCCGGTCAGCGACCGATCGATTTTCACGGCCGATGGACACTTTCTGCTGACAGCGCATTGGTTTTAAAGAGTTCAAATCAGCCCCTATTCCCGGCGCCAACTAAGCAAGCGCTCGATCTTTGGCAAGCGGAGATATCGCGGTAAGCCAACCTACATGTGGCTGCTTTTAGTCGATCGCCGCACTTTCGTAATCCTCGGCTCATGCAGGCCCGCGAGTTTGATGCGGAAGTCCACGCCGGGCTTGTCATCGACGAGCGCCTCGATCATCGTATAGTCGTTGGCGGTGCAGCGTTCATCGTGAGCGAAGTAGTGCAGATCGCCTGGATTGTCCAGCTCGATTTCACCGACAAATTTGTATCGGTCGTTTCTTAGTATCGGGATGTAAGGGCATCGACAGGCTATAAGTATGGACTTCATATAGCGCCAATGAGACAATACGATTTTAGCACGCGACACAGCTGGACGCAGTTAGGCGAGAGGTTGTTGAAATCAGAAGGGCAGTGAACCGCCCCGGCTTTGCCGGAGACCGTTTGGTTTAAGTTATGCGGCCACGGCTGGTTCGTCCAGCATGGCGTAGTATCGTTCTTCGGCTTCAGCTGGTGGAATATTGCCGATGGGCTCCAGAAGTCGTCGATTGTTGAACCAATCC
>NZ_JBFUFK010000085.1:0-17847 GCF_056403475.1 Rhizobium sp. P2_G9
ATGGTCATCGGGCCGACGCCCTTCGGCACCGGCGTGATCGCGCCGGCCACGGGCTCGCAGGAGGCGAAGTCGCAATCGCCGACAAGCTTGGACTTGCCTTCGCCTTTTTCCGGCGCGGCGACGCGGTTGATGCCGACATCGATCACGGTGGCMCCGGCCTTCACCCAGTCACCCTTGACCATTTCCGCACGGCCGACGGCGGCGACGAGGATATCGGCGCCGGCGCAAACCTTGGCGAGGTCCTTGGTGCGTGAATGGGCCATGGTGACGGTGGCATTGCGCGTCAGCAGCAGTTGGCCCATCGGCTTGCCGAACAGGTTGGAACGGCCGATGACCACGGCGTTGAGGCCCGAAAGATCGTCACCGTGGATGGTGCGGATCAGGATCAGCGCGCCGGCCGGGGTGCAGGAAATCAGGCCGGTGTCGATATCGCCGGTGGCAAGCTTGCCAGCATTGACGACATGCAGGCCGTCGACGTCCTTTTCCGGCAGGATCGACTGGATCACCGTTTCGGAATTGAGGTGCTTGGGCAGCGGCAACTGCACCAGAATGCCATGGATGGTCGGATCGGCATTGAGCTGRGCGACGAGCGCCAACAGCTCTTCCTGCGTCGTATGCTCAGGCAGAGAATGCTGCACGGACTTGAAGCCGCATTCCTTGGCCATGCGGCTCTTGGCGCCGACATAGGCCTGGCTCGCCGGATCATTGCCGACGATAACCACGGCAAGCCCGGTCTCGACGCCCGTCTCCTGGCGCAGGCCAGCCGTGGTGGCTTTCACCTGGTCGATGACGGAAGCGGCAATCTCGGTGCCGTTGATGATCTTGGCCAATTGAAGTCCCTCCACCCGAGCGGTTGTTGCGGCGCGATCCTAACGACCGTCTTCCCGGCGCAATAGTCTTATCGCGTCCTGGATCGCCGCACTTTCAACAGCACTTAGAGGCAGGCGGGTTGGAAATCAATCATTGATCCTGCGACGCGAGAGCGCGGCAAGGCGTTCGCGCATGTCGGCGAGATCGCGTTCCAGCCGGCGCAATTCGTCGTCTTCGCGCGGACGAGGCCGCGAAACGGGCGCCTCGACCCTGGCCGGCGGCGTGGGCGCGGTCTGGCGCATCTGCGATGCGGCGTTTGCCAGGTCCACGGTCATAGCCTGGAAGGCGCCGATCGTCTCCTTGAGAGCCGCAGTGAGCGCAAGGGTGTCTTCGTTTGGTCCCGTCTGGCGAGGGGGGGCCGGCTCGTACAAGAAGCGCTTGGCCGCTTGGCCGATCAGATGCACCGCCTCGACGAATTTCGTGAATTCAAGACTGCGCTCGGCCTCCGTGGAAATGGCAGCCATTTGCAGTGGCGCAGAGACAGGGCGGGACGGATAGACACGCGCCGGAACGGGTACTTCGGCTGTAACGACAGGCTGCGGCAGGCGATCCGGCTGACGTTTCAGGATCGACTCGATCTGGGTGGAGAAGGGTTGCTGTCGCGGCGCTTCGGCCTCGGCGCGCGTGGCTGCAAGGCGGCTTTCGAGCTCGGCGAGCCTTTGCTCCAGCCGCGCGGCACCTTGTTGCGGCGCCAAGGCGGCGGGCGGCGTCTCCTTGTCGTCGATATAATCGAGAAGCGAGCGGCGGTTCATGTCCCTGCCCTGTCTGTCGTTGAATTCGATCGTGGCAGATACGCGCCGCACAGGGAGCCCGCCTGCGACTCGCGCAGGCGCATGGTGAGGGCTCGCGGCACCCTAGGCCGGCATGGTTAACCGAAGCTTAACACGTGGAACCGGAGCAGGCGCGTCAGGCAGGCCGGGTCCCGGCGACCGCGCGCAGAGCCGCCTTCGCCCAATAGTTGGACGAATGGCTGAGCACGTGCCAGAAGAAAACCGGGCCGCCGACGAAATAGCGGCTGGAGAGGCGGCGCGGCTCCTGCATGACCCGATAGAGCCATTCCATGCGCATCCGGCGAACGACCATCGGCGCACGCGGCACCTCGCCGGCGACGAAATCGAACAATGCGCCGACGCTCATCACGACGCGCGCATGCTCGGGACGTATATGCCGTGCGACCCATTTCTCCTGCTTCGGCGTGCCCATGGCGACGAGCAGGATATCGAGCCTGTGCTGTTCGATGAGATCGGCGACCTCGGCTGATTCCTCTTCGCCGAAGAAGCCGTCATGAACCGCGATGAATTCATGCCACGGTGCATGCGCCTCGAAATTGTCGCGCGCCTTGTGCAGCGTCTCCGGACGGGCACCGAGCAGGCCGACGCGCTTGGGCGTGGTTATATAGGTCAGGAGCGCGGGAACGAAATCCGTACCGTTGAGATTGGCGGGAAACATCCGTCCGCAGGTGGTCAGCGAGGCGAAATCGACACCGATGCCATCAGGCAGTACGACATGGCGGTCGAGCGCCCTGCGGAAGCTGATATCGGTGCGCATGATGTTGGCGTTGTGGGCGTTGAGGAACGCGATCATCGTCTGGCCAACCGGCATGTCAGCCAAAGTGCTGGCGAAATGCAGCGCTTCCGCCCAATCGAGATCACAGACCGGCAATCCAAGCACTTCCCGATTGGAGGCGAAAAGAGCCATATTCGAAACGACATTCATTCCCGACTCTCCACACAGGCTGCCGGGGGGTGGGAGAAATCCGGCAGACAGGCTTTGAGACCAACTGAGCAAGCTCCGTGCCATGCATGCGCATTGGCCGTGCCCCGTTGGTTTCACCCGCGTGAGGAAAGTCATAGCAATTGCGACTGAAACGCCCTTTAAGTCATTCAATCAAAAGCGAAATCCGGCTTTTACCGGCAATTAACCTGATCACTAAACAATGATATTTTTCAAGGAATTAGTAGAAATCATCTGGGCTCGGCGACGACTATTATTTGCGATCGAAATATAAGTGTGCCGGATATATTCCGGCGAGGGTGTGCCAGATCGAAAAATCGTGAGCAAGACTGTATGATTTCGCCACAGTGCGGGCCGAAATGGAACCGTGAGTAATCGCCGGAAGAACCGGTTTTCGGTCCACCCGGATCGCTTCGTTAATGCTCTTTGTTGGCGTCCGCCGAGGAGGCTTGTTTGATATCGGTCGGCGGCTCTTCCTCGACAATCTTCTCGCCGCCATTCTTGAGGCTGGTCTTGTTTTCGCGGCTCGCCTTCAGGTCGTCCTTGGAGAGATAATCGACCTGCTCGAAGATCACGTCCATCACCGCATCGGTGCCAAGGCGCTTGTTGAGCGCCCCTTTGACCCGCTCGCGGAACGCATTGACGTCGAAACCGCGATTATCCTTGACGCGGATCAGCCTGTCGCCAATCAGCGCGGTGTAAAGTTCGTCCGTCAAAAGCGCGGGAATCGGCAGGGTCATGCCGACCATCTTGTTCTTGTCGACGACATAAGAGGTCTTGGTGATGAAATAGCCGACCACATCCCCGCCTTCCAGCACGGGGAAAGTCACCATCTCGCCACGCACCAGTTCTTCCTGGGCTTTCTGCTTGGCGGCCTCCTCGGCAGGGTCGACAGGCCTGGACATCTCGATCGACGCATAGACGGATCCCAGCGTGACGACCGCCACCCAGACGCCGGTGAGGATGAGTTTCAGCATCGGTCAGACCTGTCCTAGAATTCGCCGTGGCGGAACTGTTCCTGGGTATAGGTGCCGTCGCCGTCGCTTTCCTGGGCCGCATTGCGCAGAATATCGGTCACCGTGCGTACAGCATTGAGATGCGCCTCCAGCTTGCGGGCATTGAGCAGGAGCTTCTGCTTGAGGAATTTCATCTGCGACGAGAAGCCAGTCGGAAAGTCCGCCTGGCTGGTGTCGCGGCAGAGTATCGTCAGTTCGTAGAGGCAGCGGCTCTTATGCGCATTCGACGCCTTGATGTCGAATTTCGCATCCGTGCCGATCCGCTCGTTTTCGTTGTCGATGATCAATTCCAGGCGATCGAGAACGGTCTGCAGCCGTACGTCCCTGAAATTCTCCTCGGTCACCACCATCGCTATCCGTCCATTCTCTATCTGAGCCTGCCATCCGTTCAGACGGCGGCAGCAGTCGTGTCTTTCTTGTCGTGCCTATCGTGCTTGCCGTTCTTCAGGGGCTGGGCGCCCTGGATGAACTTGTCGAGCACGTCCATCTGCTTTTCGTCGATAATCTGGGTTGCCATATGCAGGCGTTCGCCGCGATTGTGCTCAACGGCTTTCTTGTCGTGAGTCCGCGTCGAGCCGTGTTCGGCAAGGTTCTCGGCAATGCCGATGCCGCCATTCTTGGAGATTTCGTCGGCGAGCTTTTCAGCCATCATGCCTTTCCAAATCTCGCCCGTGGCGCCCTTGCCATAGATTTCGTCGCTGTCCGGCATCATCGATTTGAGGAAGTTCGACAGCACCATGGATTCGAACTTGCGATAGGCCGGCGGGATATCTTTCTTGTGCAGCGCGTTGAGCTTCGTGCTGTCACGGATATGCTCACGCGCGACCGTCGCATCAAAGGAACTGTCGGTGCTAGCCAGACGCTGCGCGTTTGTCGCCGCCTGCCCGGCCTTCAGCTTGGCCTGCGCCTCTTCCAATTTGGAAGGGTCGGCCGCCTTGACCACGTCGAGAATGATATCGCTGGGAGGATTGATTGCCATGGATGTCACCGAATAAGGGCCGTAGTGGCCTTGCCGCTATCATCGTTGTTCAAGCTTGACCGTACCTTGCAGGCCGACGGCCGGATCAAAGCGCGTCCGGCTTGAATTTCAGCGCGATCTGCTGGTCGAGAACGTCGTAGACCGCTGCGTCGTCGGCTTCGCGCCGCTCGTCGTCGCGTGCCTCCTTCATGCTCTCCTCCAACCGGTCGCCCTTGGTGCGCTCGCGCATCATCCTGTTCTCGTGAATCTGCTGGACGGTTTCGAGATGCTGGTCCTTGGCCGTCAGCCGGCTTATCTGGCCGGAATAGAGCCCGGCGAAGATCTGGTGGACGGAATTGAGCGAGCCGATCGCCTCGACGACCGCATTCAGGTTCTCCTGGACGTCCTGCCGGGCGCGGGTGGTATTGGCGAGCTCGACCTCCGCCATATGTTCGAGATGCCGCTGCACCTTGACCAGTCTTTCGAGTTTGTCGGAGCGAGAGCGCCGGATCATCAGGTCAATTCCTCATTTGAAAATCTGGCTGAAGGCGTCGCCGAACAGCGTCAGCATCGATACGATGCCGAAATAGAGCAGAAGCACGCCCCCCACGACCTGATACGGCGTGGAGATGAAATAGACGGGAACCACCGGGGCGAGTTTGTTGATGAAGCCAATCGCCATGTTGAACAGCACGTTGAACAGGATGAAAGGGCTCGCCAGCCTGAGCATCACCGTGAACGTTGCAGCCAGCGTATCGACCAGCGACACCAGCGCCTTCTGCGCATCGAAAACATCGTTGACCGGCCAGATTTTGTAGGATTGCGCCAGCGCCAGGAAAAGCTGGTGATGGAAATCCAGCATGAACAACACCATCAGCCCGCCGAAGGTGATGAGATTGGTGAGCTGGCCTTCTGCCGTGTCTTCGAGGATGTCGCCGGCCGGCGGGGTATTGAGGCCGATCATCTGGGTAATGACAGTGCCGAGGAACTGCAGACCGAGCGCATAGAAGCGCGTGATCAACCCCAGCACCGTACCGATGAAGATTTCATGGAAAATGGTCAGGATATAGATCGGCGTCGAGGCATGAACCTTCGGATAGATCGAATCCCACATCAGCGGCAACAGTGCCAGAGACACGGTCATGGCGACGAACAGCCGGACCGTCACCGGCACCCGCGCCGTCGAGAAACCCGGGACGACCATCAGGCATCCGGCGACGCGGCAGAAAGCCAGGAACAATGCCAGGACCAGGGACGCTGGATCCTGGATCATGAAATCGTCCCGAGGATCTTGATTTCGATGCCCTTGGCGAGTTCGACATGCGACAGAACCGGCAGCGTCGCGAACAATCGCTCGATGATCATCCGCACATAGGAACGCGTTTCCGGCGACGTGACGAGGACGAAAGGCAGGCCCCGGTCGAGATATTCGCGCACCACCTTGGTTGCCTGGTCGGAGAATTCTTCCAGGTGGCGCGGGTCGATGTCGAATTCGACGATTTCGCCCTTGGCGTCGCGCTTGATCGCCTGGTGGAAGATCATGTCCCACTTGTTGCCGAGCCGCAGCACGCGCAACAAACCGTTGTCGGAGAGATCGCCGCAGATCTGCTGCGACATGCGCACACGCACATGTTCGACGATCTGCTCGGTCTTGCGCACATGCGGCGCCAGTTCGGCCACCGCTTCGAGGATGAGATGCAGGTTGCGGATCGAGACGCGCTCGGCCAGCAGCAGCTTCAGTACGGCCTGAAGGCCGGAATAGGACATATGCGTCGTGCAGATCTCGTCGGCCAGCTTCTTGTATTCGGGGTCGAGACGATCGATGAGGATCTTGACGTCCTTGTAGGACAGAAGCTGCGGCAGGTTGTTGCGGATGACTTCCGACAAATGCGTGAGCACGACCGAGACATTGTCGATCGGGTGGAAACCTTCGCGCTTGAGTTCTTCGGTGAAGGTTTCGAGCACCGAATAGGCCGGCATGCCGAAGGCGGGCTCGCGAACGTCGTCGCCCGGCACGGAAGGCTTGCGGCCACCGCCGGTGATAACAAGTACTTCTCCGACGCGGAGCAGATTGGACGCCACCGTCGTGCCGTGGATGCGGATATGGTAGGACTTGTCGGGAATGCCGAGCTCGTCCGAGACCTTGATTTCCGGCACGACGAAACCGTATTGGCTGGCGAATTTCTTGCGCATCTTGCCGACGCGGAAGGCGAGCTCCTGGTGGGCGCCAAGCAGGCGGGTGGAAACCTGCTTGCCGAGCGCCAGCTCGATCTCGGGCGTCTTCAGCGCCTGCTTGACGGAGTCCTTGTCCTCGGCCTTGACCTCGGAAGCCTTCTTCTGCTCCTCGGCCTGGCGCTTGGCCTGGTTCTCCGCCTCCACGCGGCGCGGAATGACCCAGCTGCCGAAGGCCATGATGCCGCCGAGAGTAACGAAAGGAATGAAGGGCAGGCCCGGTACCAGCGCCAAAATCAGCACCAGCGCCGAGGCCATGCCGAGAGCGCGCGGATAGCCGCCAAGCTGATCGATGACCGCCTTGTCGGTCGAGCCCGTCTGGCCGCCGCGCGAAACGAGCAGGCCGGCGGCGAGAGAGATGATCAGCGCCGGGATCTGCGAGACCAGGCCGTCACCGACCGAAAGCTTGACGAACACATCGGCAGCTTCGCCGATCTGCATGCCATGGCGGAAATAGCCGATGATGATGCCGCCGAAGATGTTAATCGCGGTGATCAGCAGGCCGGCGACGGCGTCGCCGCGCACGAATTTCGAGGCACCGTCCATGGCGCCGAAGAAGGAGCTTTCGTCTTCCAACTCCTTGCGGCGACGACGGGCTTCCGATTCGTTGATCATGCCGGCCGAAAGGTCGGCGTCGATCGACATCTGCTTGCCGGGAATGGCGTCCAAGGTGAAACGCGCGCCGACTTCGGCGATACGCGTCGCGCCTTTGGTGATGACGATGAAGTTCACCACCACCAAGATCAGGAAGACGATAAGACCGATGACGAAGTCGCCGGACATGACCAGGCCGGCGAAGCCGGCGATCACATGGCCGGCAGCCTCGTGGCCTTCATTGCCGTGGCTGAGAATGACGCGCGTCGTCGCGATATTGAGCGACAGTCGCGTCATGGTCGCGATCAGCAGGATGGTCGGGAAGGACGAGAAATCGAGCGGCTTCTGAATCCACAGCGCCACCATGAGGATGAGCACGGAGAATGAAATCGAAAACGCGAGGCCCAGGTCGATGAGAAACGGTGGTATCGGCAGGAACAACGTCGCCAGGATGACGACGATACCGACGGCAAAGCCGATATCGCGCCCCTTGGACGCAATTTTGGGAACTGCAAGTGACGTTACATCCGCCATAAAATACCCGCCTCATCATGAGCCGTATTGCTAGCCCTGCCATGCTATCGGCCGAAGCTTGCGCGAGGGGTACGTTGACGAGATGGGGCGGGATGGCACCGGCGCGGTCATTTCAGCTGGTCGCGTCTACAACCGCTTTGACATTGCCTGCCACTCGACTATATTTTTTGCGGAGATCACCCGATGTTTTCGCAAAAATTCCTCGATCAAATCTACGAAGCCGCCTTCAGACCAGAGCTGTGGAAGGATGTGCTCGACGACATGGCACGGCAGACCGGTGCGGTCGGCACGCTGCTGCACGGGTCGAGCGATGTAAAGCACCGTTCCATCGCCTCCGACACGCTCGGCGAGCTGATGGAGCAGGCGCCGAAATGGGGGAATATCAACGCCCGCAGCCAGCTGTTGCTGACGCTTCCCGATGCGCAATTCCATTCCGATATCGACCATTTCAGCGAAGAGGCGATGCGCGAAGACTGGCTTTACCGTGACTTCCTCTGGCCGATGGGTCTCGGATATGCCGCTGCAACCCATATCAAGATCCCCAATGGCGACACGCTGATCCTCTCCGTCGAACGGGCGCGCAGCAACGGCCCGTTCAGCCGCCAGGAGGTCGATGCGCTCACCGGCCTGCGCCCGCATCTGGCCCGTTCGGCCATGCTGGCCTCGCGGCTGGAATTCGAACGCATCCGCGGCGCCAATCAGGCCATGCAGATGACAGGCCTGCCGTCGGCCGCGATCACCGCCCAAGGCGAGGTGATCGACTGCAATGACCTGTTTTCGGCGCTATCGGAGCAGATGCTCGTCGGTGCCCGCGACAGGCTGACGCTCGCCAATGTGGCGGCGAATACCGTGCTGCAGTCCTGTATCGAGGAGATGCGAAGCGGCAGTGCCGAGACGGGGCAAGTCAGCCGATCGCTGGCGCTTCCCCGGACCGCGGTCTCGGAGGCGGCGATCGTTCATCTGTTGCCGGTGCGAGGCGCCGCACGCGACCTGTTTTCACGGGCAGCACTGTTTATGGTCGTCACCCCAGTCGCCAAAGCCAACCTGGCGCCGAGCGAGATCATCCGGGGCCTTTTCGACCTGACGGTCATGGAAGCAAGGGTCGCGCGCGAGATCGCCACGGGCAAAGAGCCGAGCATGATCGCTGTGGAGTTCGGAATTTCCGTGGAGACGGTGCGGGCGCATCTCAAGAGCATTTTTGCCAAGACCGGCTTTTCGCGGCAGGCAGACCTAGCCGCCACGATCGCCGGCATCCGCACCTTTAGCTGAACCGATGACGGGTCAGAACCCGCTCTGGACGCGGGAGAAGATCATGTTGGTGAAAATGGAAATCTGTGAGCCGATGAAAGGCGCTGAAATCGCGACTGCGGCGAAAACCGCGAGGATTTTCGGCACGAAAGTCAGCGTGATTTCCTGGACCTGGGTCAGCGCCTGCAGGAGAGCCACGACCACGCCGACGATCATCGCCGCAAGCACGGCCGGTCCCGACGCGACCAGCACGGTCCAGATCGCCGCCTGGACCATATCGAGTGCATCTGCCTCATTCATCGAGGTTTCCTCGCTTTAAATAGCGCCCGCAGGATCATCCTCCGGGATAGTTCGAATTCAGGCAATCCAAAAATCACTTGGACGTGCTGGATGTATCGGTCGCCGCGATCTTGATTCCGGTCTCGATGGCAATAGTCTTACCGTCTGTGGTGGTCGCGGTCGAGCCGTCCGATTTGATATCCACCGAGGCGACCACGCCGGTCGTCTTGCCATCGGCACTGGTGATCGTCTTGCCGATCATCTCCGTGGCCTGACTAAGTGAGGTCTGCGAGATCAGATCTTCGAGATGCGTATTGGTCTTGATCGACTGCTCGACGTTGGAGAACGAAGCAAGCTGCGCCATCTGCTGCGTTGCATCGACCGGATCGGTGGGATCCTGGTTCTTCATCTGCGCCACGAGCAGTTGCAGGAAGCTGTTGTAGTTCAAGGTCGCATCCTTGCCATCGGAAGCGGCCGTGGAGGTGCTGGTATTGCTGGTGCTGCTCGTCGTGTTGGTGGTGTTCGGGGTGACACCGGTAACGCTGTCTACTGCCATGGGGCAATCTCCCTGCGGATATGTTCGCGGACTGCCGGGGTGATCTCCTGGGCAGACAGGATTTTTTCCTCGATCGGATAGAGCGCCCGGATCGCCTTCAGCGCATCGAACGGCCGGCCGGAAGTGACGATCGCATCGATGCGCTTGAGCTCGGCGRGGATTTCCTCGTTCTGGAAGCTCGCGAGCAGCATGACGATCGATTTGCGGAACATCAGCCGCGACTGCTCGGCGCCTTCCGGATTGATCAGCATCATCTGGACGATGAAATAGAGCTGCTTGAGTGGCGTCGTGGCATTTTCCGGCTGCAGGACGTGGTTCTCCAGCAGGAAGGTGACGTCATTCAGAAATTCGACGGCGACTTTGCGATCCACCCTGAGGACAGCCCCGTTGATGAAAATCCGCTCGCCCGATTTAAGCGATATGCGCAAAGTGCTCTTCATTTCAATCCATCCCTGATGATGGTTATGATATCAGCGATACCTTTGAAGTTATGGGATTCCCTGAGTCGGATCCGGTCGATTTCCTTGAGAATCCAGATCCCGATGGAAATCAGGTCGGCTCTCAGGTTCAGCGGCAGCTGGTTCTCGTCGTTCCTGAGATCGTCGATGAACGCGACCCATACACGGCGCGTATAATAGAGCGCTTCGACCGCCTCCCGCGAATCGCGCCCGGCGCTCGTTGCAGATCGCAGGAGGACGATGGCGCGGTCCAGGACCTGCTTTTCACGCTCCCGCGAGTCGGCGACATCATCCGCCATGATCTCTGCATAGGAAAACTGGTACATTCAGTCCCTCTTATTCCGGTCATTCTTTGAAGCGTATCCGCTTTGCCTGAACCCAAGCTTACGCTTCATTGTTTTCTGTGTTTCGTCCCAGTTCGATATTATTATCGGAATACAACGGGTTAACCCGTCGCCTCTCCGATCAGAGTTCGTTGACGAGGCTCAATTGAGAGAGCCGCGCCGTCAGATTGTAAGAAATTTCCATCTGGTTGGTCAGCGCGGTGATCTTGGTCGAGGCCGCGTAGACGTCCACGCCTTCGAGGCTGTCGAGATTGATCTTGACGATGTCGACCTGCGCCTGCAGCGTGGTGTTGGCGAGCGACACCCGGTTCTCGGAAAGGCCGAGTTGGGTCCGCTCTTCGTCGATGCCGTTGATCGCCTTGCCCATATAGCCGATGGCAGCGTCACTGACGACCTGGCGCGTTTGGGCGCCGAACGGCAGATGCAGCAATTCAATGCTGACGACCGCCGCCATGGCCATATTCTTGAATCCATCATTGTTGGCGGACGACGACGTCTGCACGACCTCGGTCTTCGAAATACGGCTGGTCATCGGGTCGTCTGAAGATTGCGACCAGTTCGTGTTCCAGGCGTAGTTCGATGACGTCGGGTCGGTGAACATCGGCTCGACGACAGTGGTGAGAAAGCCTTGCATCTGCGTCGGGTTGATGTTTGCCGCGGCAGGGTCTGTCTGCGCAAACCCGAAATAGCCGAGGAATGCATTGTCGAACGCCGTCTTGGCGCCGGTGTCGTCCGTCGAATAGTTGCCCAGCGGCTTGACATCGGTGTTGACGCCCGAGAGCACATATTCGCCGTTGACCGACGTGTTGGCCGCATCGGTGAACTGATCGAGCACGTCCTTCATCGTCTGGCTGGCGGTGGTCAACTGCGTATTGTCATCCGAGCCGGAGAGCGCCACGAGCGTGTTGAGGCCGGTCTGGGCGGCATTGGCGATCGTTTCCAACGCACCCTGCGTCGATGACAGGCGCTGCGTGACGACCGAATTGGTCGACATCAGATTGCTCATCATATTGACGTCGCGGTGCAGGTTGAGCGCGCGCGATGTGGTGCCGCCCAGCACTTCGCCGATATTGTTGTAGCGGCCGCTGACGACTTCCTTCTGCGCATCCACCAGCTCGTTCTGCACCTGATTGATCGTCGTGCGCATCGAGTTGCTGACGGCAAGGCTGGATATGAATGAGGTTTTCATCTATCACGCTCCTATGGCAGCGAGCAGCGACTGCATCATCTGGTCGATGGCGGTGACGAGTTTGCTCGACGCCTTGTAACTCTGCTCGAGGTCGAGCATTTTCGACATTTCCTCGTCCAGGCTGACGCCCGTCGTGTTGGAAAGCGCATCCGAGACGCGTGTCAGCTGCGCCGACTTGTTGTCCTTGGCGGCAGAGCTCTCCGATATCATCTGCTCCAGCCACCCGACCGAGCCGGTGGCATAGTCGCCGATGGTGGCGCTGGCGTCGAGCAGCGTCGTTTCATCGAAGGGCTGATCCGCTTCGAAACCCTGCACATAGCCGTCGAGCATGCCGGAATAGCCGGCGTCATTGTTCTGGTTGCCGTCATAATCCGTCGATGCAATGCCTAACCCGTCGACGTCATAGCCGCCGTCTCTAAGCGCGGTCGGCTCGCCACCGAGGCTCTTGACCAGGCTGTCGTTGACCTTGATCTCGGCCGACAGGCCGGGCACCACGGTACCGGCCGCCGGCAGCGTGTCGCCGGCCGCGTAACCGGAATAGGTGAAAAGGCCGGGAATCGGATCGACGCCCGACGACGTCTGGTCAGTCTGGGCGAACATGGTGATCAGCCCGCGCGCCGTTTCATCGAGTTGCGACTGGTAGGTGGGGATCACCGAGTCACGCATCTGCAACAGCGCCTGCAGGCTGCCCTTGGCGGTCGTGTTGCCGTCTTGCCCGGCGCTCATCGGCACGCCGTCGATAACGACAGGATTGCCGGTCGTGTTGGCATCGAACGCTGCCGTCGGCGTGAACAGGATTTTGCGCGCGCCGCCGTCGTCGAGCATGGCGCCGTCGCTGGTGTAGAGCATCATGTCGTTGTCGCCGCGCGTCACCGCGCGAATGCCGACGATCTGCGAGATCTGCTTGACGAAGCGATCCCGCATATCCAGTTCGTTGTTGATGTCCTTGCCAGTTGCCGTGCCGACCTTGATCGTGGCGTTGACATCGTCGAACTGCTTGAGCAGGCCGGTCAATTGCTCGACCTGGGTGCCGATCTCCGTGTCGATGTCGCCACGCATCGACTGGATTTCCGACGAAATGTTGTTGAGCGAGTTGGACACATCCTGCGCGCTCGAAACCACGGTCGACGCCAGCGTCGACTCGTTCGGCTTGGTGGCATAGGCCTGCAGGTTGTCGCGCAGGGTCGCGATATAGGTCGACGGCGACGTCTCATAGTCGTTGCCGCCGAGAAGCGAACGGATGCGCTCCAGCCTGTCTTCCAATGTCGTCTGGGCCGAAGAATCGGCTGTAGCGATCATGGTCTGCTTGATCAGGCCATTGTCGTAGGCCCGATCGATGACAAGTTTCTGTGCACCCGAGGAGTCGATCGTCAAAGTGCCGGACCGATGTGAATAGTCCGGATTGGATGCATTGGCGATATTTGTCGCCACGGCCGAGCTTTGCAAGCCAGTATTGGAAAAGATCGATCCCGCAGTGTTGAGCGCGGCCGTCAGCGACATTGGACGTCCCTTTGTTTAAATTATTACCGCTTCAGATTGACGAGGACGTCCAGCAAGTCGGAGCCGGTCTGGAACACCTTGGAATTCGCGGTATAGGTGCGCTGTGACGAGATCATCGTCGTCAACTCGCCGGCAAGATCGACATTCGAGCTTTCAAGCGCGCCGGAGACAATGTCACCGAAGCCGTTGCCGCCGGCAAAGCCAAGGACGACGACGCCGGAATCCGTGCTCGGCGAATAGACGTTGCCGGAGATCACGTTCATATTATCCGGGCTTTCGACATTGGCCATGCCGACGCGATAGATCGGCAGGAGGTCGCCGTTCGCATACTGGGCGGAGACGATGCCGTCCTTGGATATCTGGACCTTGTCGATCTCGCTGGCGCCGTTGCCGTCGACAGACGCATCTTGAACCGAGAACGCATAGTTCAACTGCGTCATGTTCGAGAAGTCTATTGTGAAAGAACCCATATTGGGAATGTCGGTGCCGTTAGAGTTAATCGTGACACTTGTCGGCGACGCCGTACCGCTGCCAGTTGTGGTCTTGCCGTCATCCAACTTTCCAGTGCCCGGATCGAAGACGAGGAGATCAGTGGTTGGATCATTCAACGGACCGACGGCCGTATTGGTGCCCGATCCATCCGGCGGATCCTGGTATGGGAAGCCGCCGGTATTGGGGTCCGCATAAGCCTGGTTGTAGACAGCGGTTTCCCAGGTGGGCGGAGCATCCGAAGTCTTGGTGAAATAGATGTCGAGCAGCACTTCGTTGCCAAGCGAATCATACGCCTTGAGTGAGCTTTTGCTCGTATACTTGACATCCTCGCCCAAAGCAGTATTGGCTGCGGTTCCAGCCGTTATCTCGGTCGTTGGATCCACCACGGTCGCGGTGGAATCCACATTAGCCGAGAACGTGGCAGCCGTGGATACCGTCGCCTTCAGCGAAGTAGCGCCAATCGAAATCGGAACAAGGCCGTTATAGCCATTGACTACCGGGGTCGGCGTGCTTGACGTGTAAGGATACCCCATCAGCGTATAGCCGGCCGCATTGACGAGCTGGCCTGATGCGTTCGGCACGAAGGAGCCGGCACGCGTCAGATAGGGCGTGCCGCTAGGATCTTCCACGACAAAGAAGCCGTTGCCGCTGATGGCCATATCCGTCGAGGACGAGGTGTAGGTCAGCGCGCCCTGCTGATCGATGGAGTAGCGGACATCGGTGTTCACCGAGCCCGAATTGTAATTGCCGCTGATCGAAGGCAGCAACAGGGAAGAGAATTCAGTCGAAGCCGACTTGTACCCTGTCGTGCTCGCATTCGCGATGTTGTCAGACACCGTGCTCAAACGGCTCGCCTGGGCATTCATGCCCGACGCGCCGGTGGTCATCATACCGTAAAGGCTCATGTCGGATCCTCGTTTCCGTATTATTTACAGACTAGAGGACGTGCCTTGCGTGAACGTTGCGACCCGACAGATATCCACTGAGGGAGCCGCGCCCGTCCTCATGCGGGCACGTCCCAGGGGTCACTGCCAATCGATGCAGTAACCGAGGAAGCGCTTGGAATCGATCGGGTCGAAACCCAGACGCTTCCGCAGCTTCTTGCGCAGCTTGCTGATGTGGCTTTCCACGACATTCTCCTCCACATCTTCATCGAAGATGCCGTAGATCGCGTTGAAGATCTGCGTCTTGGAGACACGCCGGCCACGGTTGGAGACCAAATATTCGAGGATTCGCCGCTCCCGCCGCGGGAGAGGGAAGACCTCGCCACTGATTTCAGGATCGCGACCGTCCGAGAACACCCGGACCGCGCCGATATCCGTATAGTTATTGGCCGTCTTGTGGCGCCGGCGAATTGCTGCCGCCCGCGCCAGGATTTCACGCGGGTGCACAGGTTTGCGCACCACATCGTCGACACCACAATCAAAGAATGCAAGTGTCATTTCGAGAGAGGGCGAATCAGAGACCGCAATAACCGGTGCCTGGCTTCTGTCCCTGATCGCTTTCGGGAGATCCAATGAGAATTCGGATTGCCCAATCAAAAAGGCTTCCACGGCCTCGATATCCGTGTCCGCCGCAGTATTTACCCACTCGCCGAATTCACCGGGATCGAACCCGGTGGAGGGCACGCCCTCTCTGCAAAAAAGTGAGGTATAACCGTCCTTTACGAGCCTACGCTCGTCTACCACCACTATCATCGTCCGCCTCCGAATCAGTGTAGTGTTTCAACGACTTATGAGTACGAATCCCTGGACTCAGCGTAAACTACATATAATTGTAGGTGGAAATTAACAGTTGATTAAGAATTTGGGGCGATTTGACCTAGATATAGTAGTCACCACATAGGGACGGCACTATTTTATAGAACCAAAAGTTAACACATGGTTAACGCGCGAAAATACCCCCCTTGACTCGTAGGACGCGTCCGCAATCTCGCCACAAAGAATCCATGACGAGTCGGGGTGGATTTGTGCAATTTTCAGTTGTTGCAGAAAATATATGCCGCAGGCGTCCACTTGCCATAACCCGTCGCCACAAGGTTTGAAATCACCCTGCAGACATACTGTTTCTGGGCAGGATCATTGTCAGGCCCGGCATGATATCGGGCCACCGCCATCGTCCATGTAACATGCTTCGCATGCAGCGCTGCAAGGAATTTCGCGGCGTATTCGACGTTCTTCTTCGGGTCTAGCATTTCGGCAACACCGGCGAATTGCTCCCCATGGTAATGATGATTGATCTGCATGCAGCCGAGGTCGATCAGGATGGCGCCTTCGCGTGAGGCTTCATCGAAAATCTGCTCTGCCTCCTGTTCCGAACCGGCAAAATAGGCCTTGCCTTCGACGTTGAGAGACCAGGGCTGCAGCGATCCTTTCTTGCCGGTCTCCGTCAGTCCGACCGAGTAGAGGATGCCTTCGGGAACCTGGTATTTTTCCGCGGCCGCCGAGATTTCACGTTCGCAGATCCCGGTCGACGCCCGGGCGTCAGAGATAGAGATTGCCAGAGCGGGTATCGTCAGTGCTGTTGCCAGTGTCGCCGAGAGATGCCGTCCGCTCATTGCCCGTCCAATTGTTCTGGTTGGCGTTGCGCCGCGCGCTGTCGTCGCGCTGGCGCGCCGTGTCACCCTGGCTGCCGTCCTGCAGGCTCTGCTGGCCGTTACCGGACTGGCTCTGGTTGCCACCTGTCTGACCGCTGTCGGCGCGCGTTGAAGGCGCCAGCTGGATCGACACCTGGTCGATCGAGAAACCGTGCTCCTTCAAGGCCTTGACGAGGCCATCGTGATCCTGGGAGAGCTGGCGATAAGCATCCGCGGTTTCGACCCGAACCTCCACCGAGAGCTCGTCGCCCTTGAGCCGCAGCGATGCCGTCATGTTGCCGAGATGCTCGGGGCTCATCTGCAGCTTGAGCGTATTGACCTCGGTGGCGGTCGCGTGCTGCACGCCACCCGCCTTGGCGTCCTGGAGAAGCTGTGTCAGCGACGGGTCGGATTTGATGGCATCGCTCAGCGCATTGGCATTGGAGCTTGTCGAAGCGTCGTTCGAGAAGCCGAGATAACGACGCGCTTCAAGCACCGTGACGAAATCCGGCTTGTCGCCGCTTGTACTTTTCGTGCTGACGGAGTCCTTGTCCTCAGAGAGTTCGACGTCGGAAGTCCGCACCTTGTCATCCAGCAGAACCGTCTGAATCTTGGGCGTGTCGTCGGACTGCGTTGTTTCGCTATCATCCGAGTTGTTGGTGCCAACATTCCGCATCGCCGCAGCCTGATGCGGCGGCGCCTGGGCGACAACAGCAGTATCGGCCCTGGAGACTTCCACGTTCGCGTCGGTCGATAGTTCCGTCTTGAGGTCCGTGGCGCTGGCGTCCTTTGCATCGTCGGCCTGGCCGTCGGCCTTGTCCTTGCGGACAGATTTCACATCCGCGCTGTCCTCGACATGGTCGTCGCCCACAACAGTTTGCGCCGGTTCGAGCATGGCGCGCAATTCCTGCGCAGGATCGGAATGAGCCTTTGCGTTCGATGCGACAGCTTTGTTCGAAGCCGCCGGCTTCGTGTTGTTCTTCGCAGCATTTGCCGTCTTGTCGTCCGCCTCGTCTGCGAGGTCGGCGGCATCATCCGCGAGGTCGACGGCATCATCCTGGTCTGCCGTCTGGTTTTCAGCCTTGCCCTTCAACAGTTGCTGCAGATCGCCCGAGAGGCTTATCCGGCCTTGCTGCTGTCCCGCCGCGTCGTCGGCAGCGTCCTTGCCGGTTGCTGTGGATGCATCGGCGATGGCTGTTCTGAGATCGATCTTCGGAAATTTGGGATTGACCAGTGATTTCTCATCGTCGGCAGCGTCATCATTGGCA